>CAUUCX010000055.1:0-6692 GCA_963543615.1 uncultured Eubacteriales bacterium
TTGATTTATACGCTCCGAGCAAGGTCTTATGATATGAACAATGAGTTTTCGGAATCCCCGATTTTTCCGCGAAATCTATAAAACCCTTTTCAGCTTTAGCACCGTTCAGGTATGATGCCGCGCCCTCTACGAACTGCGGCAGTATATTCATCGCATGTAAAATTTCACAAGGGAAAAACACATTGACGAGCGCGGTCATTTCCGAGTGCCTCATTCCCGCTCTTATTACCCGGTTCGTAACCGCCGCTCCGTATAAGCGATGCGGAAGTTGAGAACCCCCGGTAAATTTGTTCTTAATATAGTCCGCATAATAACCGCAGTACAGCAAACCGTTTGCACTGCCGGGATGCTCGACAATACGTGATTTCACGAGCTCACCGAATTTATCTATGATACTCATCGCTAAACAATTTCTCCTCGCAGGGTAAAAGTATTTGCATCGATAATCTTAACACGACATATTTCTCCGACTTTACAATCACCGGCAAAATTCACCAATTTGAATCCGTCGGTTCTACCGGCACATTCTCCCGCCTCGGCTGCATCGACCGGGATATCGAAAATCCCGCCTACACATAGTCTGTTTTTTGCAAGAGAATCGCGGTTTATCCGCTCTACCAATCGCTCAAAGCGTTCATGCGCCACATTATATGGAATCTGTTCATCATAAGCCGCTGCCGGCGTTCCGCTTCGCGGGGAATAGATAAATGTAAAAGCTGAATCATATCCGACATTCCTGCACAGATCCAAAGTCTGTAAAAAATCATTCTCCGTTTCCCCGGGAAATCCCACTATAATATCGGTCGTTATACATATATCCGGAACTATTCTCCTCAATTCGCTCACTATTTTCATATATTGCTCACGAGTATATCTGCGATTCATTCTTCGCAAAATCTCATTGCTTCCCGATTGCACCGGCAAATGCACCGATTTGCACAATTTGTCAAGGCTGCCATATGCCGCGATCAATTCCATAGAAAAATCTTTGGGGTGCGATGTCATAAATCTTATACGCTTAAGTCCGGCAATCTCATTTATGCGAGCCAGCAAGTTCGGGAAAGTACATCTCTCCCCCGATTCACTTATCCCGGCATATGAATTGACATTTTGCCCAAGCAACATGACTTCCTGCACTCCGTCGCTCACCAACGACTCGATTTCACGAACGATCGCCTCCGGGGTTCTGCTCTTTTCCCTGCCGCGCGTATACGGCACTACACAGTATGTGCAGAAATTGTTGCAGCCGTACATTATATTCACAAGCGCTTTATGCGGATACAAACGCTTTGCAGGCATCATCTCATCTGCCGTATCACTCTCCTGCACCACATTGATGAGCATTTTTCTCTGTTTCCCGACATCATTCAGCATCTCAGGCAAATCATAAAAATTATGCGTACCGAAAACCAGATCGACCCACGGATAACTTTGCCTCAATTTTTCCACCACATGCTCCTGCTGCATCATGCAACCGCATACCGCGACAACGAGATCGGGTGAATTTTCTTTAAGTTTTTTCATCTGCCCCAGCGTACCGAAAAAACGCTGATCGGCATTTTCCCTTATGCTGCAGGTATTTATCACAATAAGCCCCGCATCCTCTTTACGATTGCAGGGCTGTAAACCGTTTTTTATAAGCAAACCCGCCATGATTTCCGAGTCATGCTCATTCATCTGGCAGCCGAAAGTTTGAATAAAAAATTTATTCATACAAAAATTTTCCTCTGTATCTCACAATATTTGGCGGAGCGACATATCCTTTATCTCGCCTGGTCCAACTCGTTCTTTTTGTCACGCGTCATAAGAGTTTCAACCGCGGTGCGAGGATCGATCATATTATTTATCACGCGATAAATCATTTCCGTAATAGGCATCTCGACCCCTGCCTTAACGGCAAGTTGATATGCCGCCTCCGTAGTATACATACCCTCTACAACCATTCCGACCCGTTTTAATGCTTCTTCAGGACTGACGCCCTCTCCCATGAGCAGACCGCACTTTCGATTACGGCTGTGAACGCTCGTACATGTAACAATCAAATCCCCGATTCCCGACAGCCCCGCAAAAGTTTCTCTCTTAGCGCCCAACTTAACGCCAAGCCTTGCAATTTCAGCTATCCCCCGTGTCATAAGCGCCGCTTTCGCATTATCGCCATAACCGATGCCGTCGGATATTCCGGCGCCGAGCGCAAGTATATTTTTAAGAGCACCGCCGAGCTCAAGCCCCGCCACATCGTCGCTTGTGTAAATTCTGAAATTATTTGTTGAAAAGGCTTCCTGCACCGCCCTTGCGAGTTTGAAATCTTTAGATGCGACGGCGACCGTTGTCGGCATTCCTTTTCCGACTTCTTCCGCATGTGACGGCCCCGAAAGCGCAACATATTTAAGATTCGGCGCCATTTCATCGGCTATTTCGGACATCCTGAGCAGAGTTTTTTGCTCTATTCCTTTCGCAACATTTACAATAATCTGATTCTCGTCAAGAAAAGGCAGCGCCGACTTCAAAGCGGAACGAAAATGTTGAGCAGGTGCTGAAAAAAGCACGATTTCCGCACCCTTTATCACCTCTTGCAAATCATCTTTTGCAAGCAAATTATCGTTGAATTTTATTCCCGGAAGATAGCGAACATTCTCATTATTTGCCCTTATCTCGGCCAAATGCTCTTTATTTATATCCCAAATCGCGACATCATGTTTTTTACCGGAAAGCGTAATTGCCAAAGCCGTTCCCCAGCTCCCCGCACCTATAACACCTATTTTCATGATTTACCTCCTAATCTGAATGAAAACTTCGACTCTTCACCTCCAACTATTCGTACAATATTGCTTCTATGCTTAAAAATCAATAATCCCGCCATAATAACGGCAAGCGGGAAAAAATCAGGCAAGATAAAATGCGTTAAAATGACCGCCGCGATCGCACCTATTATGGAAGCCAAGGACATCATGCGCGAAATCAAAACAACGATGGCGACAATCCCGAGACATGAAAACCCGAGCACCGGATCCATCGCTGCAAGCATACCGAATGCAGTGGCAACTCCCTTGCCGCCCTTGAATTTATAAATTACAGGCCAGATATGCCCGATAAATACGCACAAACCGCAGAGCATTGCAAGTGAAAAACTGAAATCACAATGAACATGCGGCTCCGCAAATCTGCCTATAAAAACGGCAAGGGTTCCTTTTAACACATCGATCAGCAAAGTGATAAGAGCGGATTTTGCCCCCAATGTTCTAAGTGCATTTGTCGTTCCGGCATTGCCGCTGCCGCTGTTTCTGATATCCACACCTTTTTTCTTTCCAAGCATGGTCGACGGTGAAATATTCCCGATAAAGTACGAAATAACTGCTATTATCGCCACTCCCATAGATGTATCTCCTCCATTGAAAATCCTATTGGCTTATTGTTCTTTCAAGGATTTTTCCCGAAACACGAATTTGATCGATGTTCCCTCAAACCCATATGCATCCCTGATTTTGTTTTCCAAGTATCTTGAATATGAAAAATGCATCAGTTCCCGCTTATTCACTTGAAATGAGAATAGCGGCGGCTTAACGCCCACCTGAGTCACATAATATATCTTCAATCTCTTTCCTTTATCCGCAGGCGGCTCATTCATCATCACCGCATCGGCTATCAGCGCATTGAGCTGCCCTGTCGGAACGCGCATAGCGCGCTTTTCTGCAACCGAATCGGCAAACTCAAGAACCTTATGCACTCTTTTCTTCTGCAATACCGATATAAAAAGTATAGGCGCATAGGACAAAAAGACCAAATTACGCCGTATTTCCCTTTCAAATTCACGCATGGTCGCATTGTCTTTTTCTATCAAATCCCATTTATTTATTACGATTATAATGCCCTTTCCCGCCTCATGCGCGATCCCGGCTATCTTCTTATCCTGCTCCGTCACACCGTCCGCAGCATCTATCATAAGTAATGCGACATCACATTTTTCTATGGCTGCCACAGCTCGTATGATGCTGTAGCGTTCGATACTTTCATTAACTTTGCTCTTACGCCTTATGCCCGCGGTATCTATCAATACATAAGATTTTCCGTCTTTTTCAAAATTGGTATCAATGGAATCTCGTGTGGTTCCCGCCACATCAGAAACTATAACCCTGTTCTCGCCCAATATCTCGTTGATAAGAGAAGATTTTCCTACATTGGGCTTGCCCATGACCGCTATTTTTACCGAATCATCTTCTTCTCCATCATCTTCATATTCAAATGCATTCACGATTTGATCCAATGCATCGCCCAAATTAAGCATATTAACGGCTGAAATCGGAATCGGATCTCCCAATCCCAATTCATAAAATTCATAAATCTCATCGAGCGCATCGGGTTTGTCCATTTTATTTACGAGCAGCACTATTCGTTTGCCGGTACGCCTGAGTATGGAAGCAACTTCTCTGTCAGCAGCCGTTACGCCTGCTCTGCCATCGGTAATAAAAACGATCACATCAGCCATATCTATAGCGATTTCCGCCTGTTCACGCATCTGCGACAATATAACATCGCTGCTCTTTGTATCTATTCCTCCGGTATCGATAAGAGCGAATGACTTGCCGAGCCACTCCGCATCTGCGTAAATTCTGTCACGAGTAACCCCCGGCACATCTTCAACTATTGAAATCTGCCTGCCGACAACCTTATTGAAAAATGTCGATTTGCCG
The DNA here is from genome assembly GCA_963543615.1 of uncultured Eubacteriales bacterium. Classification (GTDB taxonomy): domain Bacteria; phylum Bacillota; class Clostridia; order Peptostreptococcales; family Anaerovoracaceae; genus CAUUCX01. The sequence continues at coordinate 4,689 of CAUUCX010000055.1, forward strand.
ACATTGGGTCTGCCGACCACTGCCACGAGCGGCTTACTCATATATTATACCCTCCGCAAATTCGGATGGAACAAACGCTTTCAAATCTTCCATCTTTTCACCGATGCCCACAAATTTAACAGCCATATCGCATTCATCCGCAAGCGTAATAACTATCCCGCCCTTTGCGGTTCCATCCATTTTAGTTAACACCAAGCCCGTTATTTCCGCAATATTGTTGAACTCCTGCGCCTGTGAAATCGCATTTTTACCGGTAGTCGCATCAACTACGAGCAATGTTTCCCTTGCGGCATTCGGAAATTCATTATCTATAACTCTATTCATCTTTGCGAGCTCGTTCATCAAATTCTTCTTGTTCTGCAACCTGCCCGCGGTGTCACATATTAACACATCGATATTTCTCGACTTCGCCGCTTGAATTGAATCAAATATTACCGCCGAGGGATCGGAACCCGCCGCATGTGCGATAACGCCCACCCCCACGCGTTCGCCCCAAATTTCAAGTTGTTCGCTTGCCGCCGCCCTGAAAGTATCCGCCGCCGCGAGCAATACCGTCTTACCCTCCGCTTTGAGCATATTTGCCAATTTTGCAATGGTAGTCGTCTTGCCGCCGCCGTTTATGCCTATCATCAAAATCACGAGCGGCATATCCCCCGACAACTTATGCCTGTCACCCTTGTCAACTATTTCGGCAATTATCTCGGACAGTTTGCGGCGCACATCATCAGCATCTTTTATGTAATTAAGGCGCACATCCTCTCTGAGCTGATCAACAATTTTCACCGTAGTATCCATTCCGATATCCGACATTATCAAAACATCTTCAAGTTCCTCCAGCAAATCATCGTCGATCGTCGGACGCGCAAGAACGATATCGCCGATTTTCTGTCCTAATCTGCCCCAAATGTTTTTCTTTCCTTCCGCCATCTCTACACCATATTCCCCTCTGTCAAAATCACATCACTAAAAAACAAATCCTTAACGGGGAAAATCAACCCAAAGCCGCAAAGCGTTCACCCAATTTCAGTGAAATGACTTTTGAAATCCCCTGTTCCGGCATGGTCACACCATAAAGCACATCTGCAAATTCCATCGTCGCTTTTTGATGTGTAACTATCGCGAACTGTATATCCTTAAAGTTTTTCAGATAATTGGCAAAACGCGATATATTATTATCGTCAAGTGCGGCTTCCACCTCGTCTAAAATACAAAACGGCGTGGGTTTCGCTTTAAGTACCGCAAACATCAAAGCGATAGCGGTCATGGTCTTTTCACCGCCGGACATCAAATTGATGTTCTGCAATTTCTTGCCGGGCGGTTGTGCTACGATATCAACTCCCGATTGTAACGGGTCATCTTCGTTATCAAGTCTCAATTCCGCAATTCCGCCACCGAACAATTCTTTGAAAACATCCTCGAAATTATGTGCGATCTCATCAAAACTCGACTTGAATTTTGAACGTATCGTCTTTTCCATATTCTGAATTATATCCCTGAGATTGTTCATTGCGGATAAAATATCCTCGCGCTGCCCCGTAAGAAAATCATAGCGTTCAGAAACCTCCGCATACTCGGCTATCGCGCCGATATTCACATCTCCCAAATCCCTTATCCTCTTTCGAAGAATCCTGCTCTCCTTAACGCTCTTATTTATCGCGAAGCGATCATCTTTCATCGTTAAAGCCTGCGCATAAGGGATCTCATATTCATCCCACAGACGATTTTTGTAATTTTCTATCTGCACCTCGTATTTAGCTTGCTTTATTTCACTTTGATATTTCAAATCCTGCGAGGCGGCCAATTGTTTTTCAAGCAATTCCTTTTCGGCATTCGCTTCATTCAGGCGAGTTGCGATTTTTTCTCTCTCCGCTTTGAGTTCCGCTATATATCTTTCACTTGCACTTTTTTCGATTTCGATTTCTTCCGTACTGCGATCGCCTCCAAGAGACAGATTGTCAATTCTTTCTTTTTTTATCAATTTTCACTAGTCTTTTTTCTTTGTCT
>CAUUCX010000056.1:0-6473 GCA_963543615.1 uncultured Eubacteriales bacterium
GATTAAAAAAATATTTGATCGACACAGGGCGAATCCGTTATCCTGTATCCTTATAACTGATTATATATTAACACAATAGTTGTGTCAAACTTTTTTCGTTACTTTTTAGACAAAATAAAGAAATGTGCTCCGAATTGTCTCAAAAATGCAAAAGGTCGTGTAATTACAAGCCCCACACGACCTTAAGGATAGGTTAAACTAATATCAAAAATAGGTAAACCTCATCTCATTTCAAAGCATCTAAAGCTTCGCTTTAAGCTCATCAACTTTGTCAAGTCGCTCCCAAGGCAAATCCAATTCAGGTCTGCCGAAATGACCGTAAGCCGCAACTTGTCTGTAAATCGGTCTTCTTAAATCAAGATCCCTGATAATCGCTCCCGGTCTGAAATCAAAGCACGATGAAACGATTTCGGTAATCTTATCATCGGGCAAAACCCCGGTACCGAATGTATCCACGAGCAGGGATACCGGCTTTGCAACACCGATCGCATATGCGAGTGCTATTTCGCACTTTTCTGCAAGTCCCGCCGCAACAACATTTTTTGCAGCATGTCTTAAGGCATAGGCCGCTGAACGATCCACCTTTGTGGGATCCTTCCCGGAGAAAGCCCCCCCGCCGTGCCGCGCATAACCGCCATATGTGTCAACAATAATTTTCCTGCCCGTAAGTCCGGAATCGCCGTGCGGTCCTCCGATTACAAATCGACCTGTCGGATTGACAAATATCTTGGTATCCCGATCCATAAGCTCGGCAGGAACTATAGGTTCTATTACATGCTTTATCAAATCGGTTCTTATCTGCTCCTGTGTAACATCGGGGGAATGCTGTGTGGAGATGACTACGGCATCAATCCTCGAAATTTTATCCCCATCATATTCTACGGTAACCTGCGTTTTGCCGTCAGGTCTTAAGTACTCTAACAAACCGTCTTTCCTTACCTTTGTAAGTCGCTGTGCCAACTTATGCGCCATGGAAATCGGAAGCGGCATCAACTCTTCGGTTTCATTGCAGGCATAACCGAACATCATCCCCTGATCTCCCGCACCGACATTTTCAAGTTCCGAATCGCTCATGCTGCCTTCTTTATATTCAAGCGCATTATCGACACCCATCGCTATATCGCCCGACTGCTCGTCTATTGCCGTAAAAATCGCGCAATTGCTTCCCGAAAATCCGATATCATCGGAGTTATATCCTATATCTTTGATAACATCCCTTGCTATTTTAGGGATGTCCACATATTCTTTCGTCGTAATTTCTCCCATAATCATGGCATATCCCGTTGAAGCCGTAGTTTCAGCCGCAACCCTGCCGTGCGGATCGACCGCCAATATCGCATCCACTATCGCATCTGAAATTTGGTCACACACCTTATCAGGATGCCCCTCCGTTACTGATTCAGATGTAAATAATTTCTTCATAACAACCTCCAAGAAACTTCGCACACTACAATGTACACCATACGAACCGATGATATTTGAACACATCTCGGACCTATCCGAAATATTCTTTAATAAACGCTTACATATTAATTATAGACAACTGCAGCGCCATGTCAACTTCATTTACTGACGAGGGGGGTTCCGCATACGCTTTCGCATACAAAAATAACTCCGTCGCTTTCTTATTCGGGTGTAAATTTTTTATAACAATTTCTACACGATCTGATGTATACTGTTCATACATTTCATTTTAGGAATCGCCCCCTTTAATGCTTTGTTTTACTCCCGGCTTTATGGAATGGGGGAAGATCTCCTCAAAAATTGGATTTGGAGTTGTACAAAACCGAAAATGAACAAAAATTACAATTTGAAAAACGATATTGATATATTGATTGGCGGCAGGGATTTTCCGAAAAGCGAAAACGATTATCCGAGTTTCAAGAAAGAGCAAATGCGGTTTTTGAATGCGCGAGTATCAAGGAGTGCATTCGACGGTTTTTGCATAATGTCCATGGATTGGTTGCACAAAGATACGCGAAAATTCAGACTGTTTTTCGTGCTGTCACGCGAATGTCACCACCTGCATCACTTCGCGATAAGCAATGCGCACGATGCGATTTCGCTTGCGCATTTTGAAATGAGGCTGCTCGGTAATCCTGCCTATGAGCATGCGGATATTGATCTGCAAGGGGCATTGTCTTTGCTTCACGAGTTCGTCTCCGGAAATTCAAAATACAATATCCCGCTCCCGGAAGGGAAAAACTCATACGACTTCTTGCTTGAACTGATGCGCAACAGGGCAATGCTGACCGAGCGCGAACAAACGGAACTCAATGCCGCACAATTTCAAGATATATCATCGAGCTTTCAGACAATGCATTATGCGATTATGGCGATGGTCAGGCGCGATGGAGATGCGCTCAGATATTTGGCGAGTCCCGGCAAAGAGAGGAATCTGCAAAAATCCGCACGGGAATTTTGGGATACGGAGCCCATATCATTTACATATGCACCGGAGTATATCCTAAAAGCGTACAAGGGAAGCAATAAGGCTCCCTTAAAAGACTCGACGGATTCGGATGAATTTATGGATTCATTCCAATATCTCAATCCTCATGTGTTCCGGAATTTGAAAAATCCGATCGTGCATCAGGTATTCTATAATGATATATCTTCAATTTCTTTTACAGATGAATTTAAAGATGAAAATCCTGCAATGCAAAGCCGCTATCGCTGCAAGACTTTCATATTATTCGGAAGCATCGTGTTTTTCGCTATAAACGAGCTTGCTATAGATGATGAGGGGATATGTGAGATCAAGCCGATATTGCTCACACATGCCAGTGAATACGAGCTGTATCTTCATGCCGAAATTCACGATTTTTTGACAGTTTGCGATATACGCAACACGGCGGAGCATGCAATAATGGAACTCAAGGAAATGTTGACCCGTACTTGCGTTAAACATGAGGAAAAAAATGAGCTGTTTTTCCTGCCGCAATCGATATCGGATAGAGTCTGCCAACCGGTGTTCAATGCTTTTGATTCATATTTATTTGCGATAAATCTTGAGGACTCCTCTCGACTGATCATGCATTCCCCGAGTTTGAACGGAATCGGTTTTGCTGAAATGCTTGTATTCAACTCGGAATTGGCAAAATATTTGAAGGTAAATACGCGGCGCGAATTACTCGAACCCGTTTTTTTCGATTACCTCGCTTCACCCGATTTGCCGAGTTTCATTTTTTATGCAGAAACATTGCGCGGGTACACACTTTTGGAGGATTAAAAATGCCATATTTTATGGGGATTATGTAAACCGCCTTTTCGACTTGCTCCGATAATATCAACATCGAAAAAGTGCAAGCAAATAAAAGGATTTGATGATTTTTCCACAAGAAAAAATAAATTGCATACAATTTCTTCAACATCTCCTTGTGGATATTTTGAAAAGTCTTGTTGCCTTGATTTTACAGCATTATTCGGGTATCTTACATTTTTTGTAATGAAGTTATCCACAGTTTTATCGAAAGAAACGCACAAGCATTGAAAATATTGGTTTTTACATTTTTTGGCATTTTATGCAAAGGAGAATTTCTATGAATAAATCAAAATTACCCCTTGACAACCATAAAAATTTATGTACTGCCACCCCCTGCGATGCCTGCACAAATCCTAATACAAATTTGCTATTCAGACTTGATGTAAATATGAGAGAATGTGAAGCGTCTATTATTGAATTTGATCGCGAAAACAATACGATAATATTGGATAAAACGATATTCTTCCCCGAGGGCGGCGGGCAATCCTCCGATATCGGATATCTCTATAAACTCGGCAATACGGAAATCCCCGCGGTAAAAGTTATTGATGTCAAGGAAAACGGCGAATTCCCTCTGCACCGCATAGCGGCAACGGACGAGCAAGGAGAACTGCCGGAATTTACTAAAGGCGAACGATTGCTGCTGAAAATTGACTGGGCACACCGTTTTGACAATATGCAGCGGCACTGCGGTGAACACATATTGTCGGGAATAATCTACCGCGAAATACGCGGTGTCAATCGCGGTTTCCACATGGGAAGCGATTACATGACGATAGATATCAGCATGGAAGAAAATCCCGATTTAAAAGAAATATCCTCGGAACTCCTTGCGAAGATAGAATATGAAGCGAACAAAGTCATATGGCGCAATCTTCCCGTAATCACTCGGCATTTCGATAAGAAAGATGATGCGATAAAGCTGCCGCTTCGCAAAAAGCCCGATATCGAAAGCGATATACGCATCGTATCGATAGGCAGTTTTGAAAATGCCGCGGATTGCGTCGCCTGCTGCGGCACACATCCTGAAAGCACCGGACATGTAGGACTTATAAAGCTCTTTAAGATAGAGCCGTATAAGGGGATGTTCCGCCTCTACTGTGAGGCCGGCGAACGCGCCTACAAGGACTACGCGAAAAAACATGAAATCACGCAAGGCATTGCAGTTGATTTGAGCTGTGGAGTTGAGGATCTGCCCGAACGCTTTGGCGGACTCAAGCAGCGCATCTCTGAACTGAATGAACAGCTTCTCAAAGCAAAACGCACCTTAATAGAAGAATACTTAAAAGATGAGGAGCTGCAATCCTGTGCGCATTTTGACGGAAACGGTGTAAAAATTATATATAAAAGCTACCCTACTCTCGGAGACAAAGAAATCCTGCGCATTGGCGGTGCGCTCAATTTAGCCGACAATGTCATATTTGCGGCAACGGGGGATGATGAACAAACGCTGTTCATATTTTCAAACGGGGAAAAACTGAATTGCGGAGAATTGATCAAAAATAATGCCGGAATATATGATGGCAAAGGCGGCGGCAGAGCTGACAATGCACGGGTTCGATTTGCAAAAAAAGACAGCATCCCCCTCTTTCTTGACATGCTTGAAAAACATCTGCGCTAAAAATTATTTTCTGCTCGCATTTGTAAGTTTTTTCACATCGGAGCGGCTTTTGCGGATTTCTCCGCTGTAGGCGGCTATTCGCTCTCTTGTCCTCTTGTTGGGTCTCAGCACCTTGCCGATCATGCAGAAAATTATCGCATTTACTCCAAGGGCGATGAGCGCTGCAAGCAGCGGTTTAACCTTGAAGCCATAGGTGAGTATCATTAAAAAAGCGATGCCTACACACATGCCGGCGATCGCGCCTTTGCTATTGGATCTTTGCCATCGCAAACCGCCCAAAGTTGCAACTGAAAATTGAGAAACGATCCCCAATATCAAACTCATGAATCTCAACAAGTCCGGCTGCACCAGCAGATTGACTAAAATTGCCACCAATAGAACGAGTATGACAAATTCCCCCGAAGCCGATTTGAGCCACTTATTATCAAATTTTGCTCCCAATTTATCCCCATTCATGGTGAATATGTACATTTGTATCATCGCATGAACTTGAGAATTCGATATGGGTAAAATTGCTGCCGCAATCCCGCATATGAGCATTGTTGCACTGATAGGATCTAAATGTTCTAAAATCAAAATCGGCAATATGTAAAAATTCTCTTTTGTGACTTCACTCGAAAATGATGAAAGTATGGACAATATTGCCAACATGATGAGCACAAATACGGAGCAGACGGCAATCGTGCGCACAATCCATGATTTTCTGTAAAATATTGTCGGTGTGCTCGCCGAATAGAAACGCATCCACATGTGGGGCATCATAACCATGCCGAGCGGTAATATCACACACATGGAAATCACATCCATGAAATTCACATTCAGTATTTTTCCGGCAATCAAAACCGTCGACGGCGACCAAATCGTATACTTTTTCAATGCGATCAAACCGATACTTACCGATGCGAAGAAAGTAATGATAACCACAATGGAATAGTATACGTCCATCATCAGTATATTTCTTATTCCGTGTCCCAAAAGACTTGCCGCGGTAAAAGCGGCAAAGATTACAACTCCGATCCAAAACGGCAATCTGCCGTAAGATGCAATATGAATAAGCAATCCGCCCGCCATGAGCTGCAGGAGTAAAAACATGAAGCAGGATACCATTGCAACGGAAAAGAATACAGCATTAAGTGCATCGGAATCATATATATCATCGAAGAAATCCAAAATCCCGGAGTAACCGTAACTTTTGCCGTAATACGAAATTCGCGGTCCGAAATATGCAATCATCAGTGCAAAAATTATCGGAATCAGAACTGCAACAATATAAAAATCATTTTCAGGCAGAAGCGAATTCGGAATGACCAGAAATAGGATTGCTCCCATACTCGTCGCAAAGATGGAAAAGAATGCATACGCCGATTGCATATTGCCACTGTGCAGGAAAAAATCCTCTGCCGTAGGGAGCATTTTGTCATCAGCACTATCCGCAATTACCAGCGATGCGAAACAAAACATACTCACTATCATAAGTACGACCGCCATCACACCCATCATTACAATTTCCTTCCATACAACGAAAAACAGTCCAATCCCATTCTAACACAGACCGCATATAAACACATCCCCATGTATTGCTCGAAA
>CAUUCX010000057.1:0-6426 GCA_963543615.1 uncultured Eubacteriales bacterium
TGATATCGCCAAGCCTCGCATCCACCCATTTATAGCTCAACTTCTCGGCGAATTCAATTTTCTCGTATTTGATCCTTTCGTTTTCCCGCAAATACAAGTGTTCAACCGAATCAATTACCGCTTTTGCTGCCGCCTTATTGTTGAATATGGCTACGCACTTCCCGTTGACATACATGGCATATGCCTTTACACTCATATCGCGCATGTAAGTTAATTTCGTTAAAACATCTTCCGCGGAGTCCACACCGGCGGATATATTAAGCACGCGCTTGAATTTTATGTCTTTTGAAGGATCGATGGCGATTTCCGCATCGTATTCGCGCGACAGTTCCGAGCTTATCAGTTCAAGTACGCTGTAAACATCTTCGTGATGACGCACTTTGCCGAGCACTTTGCCGTTATATGAGTATTCATATGCTGTGAGTTGAACGGCTACGGCTATTATTATCATGACGATTATAAAGGCTCCTGCAAATCCGTGAAAAATCGTTGCTTTGTTTTTTTCGATCAGGAATTTGAAGCGGAGATATCTCCGGCGCAAGCGCTTGATGCCTTTTGGCGGCTTGGGGTCGATGGAATCCAAAAATGCATCAATATCATCAATGCAGCACACGGCGATAGCGGCACTCCACTTTTCAAATGCGGCAAGCTTCATTTTCAGCATTCTGAATTTCACTTTAGCAATGCGAAACTTGCGTTTTGTGCGCTCATAATTTTCGGGATCCTTTTTTTTGACAGCGCTTCGCAACTTTTTAAATATTTGATTTATTTTTTCGCGCAGAAGCGAGGAGACTTTCTCATTAAAATCTATCAGCGAATTCTGCACACGCTCCAGTTTCGAATGCGGCGGGATCGCTTCTTCGATCTCCGCATCGATGAAGTCCGCTATGGACATCTGCCCGTCAATTTTTACGGGCGCATCCGAAATTTCTTCATCTTCACCGCAGATATCGTCATAATAGGCGGCGCAGGATGGCGCCGCTTCATATTCCGGTTCATCTGCAATCATCCGGTTTCGCTTCTCCTGTCGCGCCAGCTGACGCTCTCGAAGTCCGTCACGCCGTATCGCAAGCTCGGTTTGAAGCTTGTCGATTTCAGCAAAGCTTTCGCGCTTTACCCTGCCAAGGCTGTAATCGACTTTTTTTTGCAGGTCGGATTTGACCTCATTTTTAGTCGGACCGTCTCGATAGTCTTTCAGCGGATCGGGATTAAAAATATGTTTTATTTTATCGATTATTTTGATTTTTGCCATTTCAAAGCCTCATTCAATACGCGATTAAAGCAGGTGCATTTCGCCCCCTCATCATCAATCCCCGTGTCGTTACAAGCCGGGCAATTGTATTGAATATCTAAATACCCCTCATCCACGCCCTCGTCTTTAAGAATCCTTTTTTCCTCGAGCCTGAGCGCTTCAATTTCACTTTCCAATTCTTTTATGCGATCATCCGTGCCGACGCCGCCGCGCCTGATCATGCGCCTTGTCATTTCCATGGTATCCTTTTGAACCTGCTCACGCATATTTCGCAGCAGCGGGTGTTTTTGGTACATCTGCCTGCGATGTTGTTCTACTTCTTTTTTCGCATCGGCACGCAAATGCTCATAGTATTTCTCCGCTATTTTATCAAAATTCGCCACTTCGGATTCCGGTGCATTTCCCTGATCCGAGATGCGAGCATCGTTCTTCATGCCGCGTATCACTTTATCAACATAGTTTATATTGGGATTTGAAATCCCGCTCGTTTTGGAGCAGGCGGTAATCACATCCTCCAGACTCATATTCATATCATCGAACCATGTATCCATGATTTGGCGTTCGTTTTCGGTAGGATTTCTTGAAAATCCCAGCGCACGGAATACGCGCCTGTGATTGTAATTTTTCCCGCCTATATATGTCAAATATTCTTCAACATCGGCTCTGTTAGTCAAGCCCCGTTTATTCCAATCGGAAATTATGCGGGAAATGTAATTTACATTTTCAAGATTTTTTTCTTTTTTGGCATATGCATATGCCACGGAAATCAGCTCGGGAGAAGCCCCCTCATCTTTAACCAGCTCAAGGATTTTTTTGATTTCCACGCTCGATAATGGGCGGCACACCAAATTCTCTATGTAATCAAACATCTTGCTTATCACATCCTGATCCATAAGGCTTTCGGCTTGCGAAGCAAAAGTATCCTCCCTCTCATCGGTTTGAATTCCATACAGGCTGTCCTTTTTGTTCAGAAATTCAATATCGTATGAAAAATCCGATGTGGCTGAAATATAGATTTTCTTGATGAGATTCTTTTTTTCCCAATAGTTCCAAGCCTTCAGGACATCTTCCACTTCGATCTCACATCGCTTTGCGATCTCCTGATTGCTCATTTTACCGCCCACTCCGGCATCCATAAGACCAAGGAGAAAAACCTTGATATAATCGCCCGGTGCGGTTGGCATGTATTCATTTATGAAGATGTTTTCCACCGCTGTATCGGTGAGATATACTTCTTTGCATATGCGTTTTGAAAAAGCCATAATTTCGTTCCAATCCTTTTGATAAATTTAACTGCCGCCTTAAAAGGGGAGTCTTTCACGCGGGTCATCAGAGGCGGGATCCTGTTCCATTTTTGCCCGGACGGGGCTCGGCGAAGTGAGCGATTCGGGGGCAGCTGTGAAATCGTAATATCCTTCATCGGGCGGAGACGGTATCCCTTCCGCTTGCGCGATCGGCTCACTTCCGTCGCTTTCCTTTTTGCTCATATTGCCGAAACGGGTGCATCTGTCAAGCCATGCGAGTGTAAGCTTGCCGGTCGCGCCGTTTCTGTGCTTGGCGATGATAACATCACACTGTCCTTTTTTCTTCGATTCCTCTTTATTGTAATATTCATCCCTGTACATCATGAGAACTATATCCGCATCCTGCTCGATTGAACCCGATTCGCGCAAATCCGAGAGCATGGGCTCATGTGAGGTGCGATGCTCGGGAGCTCTTGAAAGCTGGGATAAAACTATTACAGGGCAATCCATCTCGCGCGCAAGCTGTTTCAGATAGCGGGAAAGCGCACTGATTTCCTGCTGGCGGTTCTCCCTTTGTTCAGGCAGGGACATGAGCTGCAGATAGTCGATGATTACGAGATCGAGCCCCTTTTCCGCTTTCAGCCTGCGGCATTTGTTCTTCATTTCCATGATGCTGATCGCGGAATTGTCATCGATAAATATCTTTGCACGACTCAAAGTTTTTGCCGCATCCGTTAAATTCGAAAAGTCTTCGCTTTCGAGTTCACCGCGTTTTATCTTCGCGATGTCGAGGCGCGATTCCATCGCAAGCAGGCGTTCACCCAATTGCGTTTTGTCCATCTCTATGCTGAATATGAGCACGCTCGCATTTTCATCCAGTGCGGTTTGCAATGCGATGTTCAGGGCGAATGCCGTTTTCCCCATCGAGGGTCTTGCTGCCAATATTATCAGATCCGAGCGCTGCAGGCCTCCGGTGTATCTGTCCAAATCGAGGAATCCGGTTTTAAGACCCGTGATTCCGCCGCCGGAAATCATCGCCTGCTCAACCTTGGTAAGATTCGTTTCAAGCACGCCCGAGATCGGAGTGTAATCGTTTGACTGACTTGCTTGGGCTATCGATAATATCTGTTGCTCCGAAAAATCAAGCACCTGTTCCGCATCCGTTTTTTCGGCGAAGCTGCGCTCCATTATTTCGGATGATGCGGATATGAGATTTCTTAAAATCGCCTTTTCCAGTACGATTTTGGCGTATTCTCCCGCATTCGAGGTTGACGGCACATCGGATGAAAGGGTTGCGATATAGGCTCTGCCGCCCACCATTTCCAAGGTTCTTCTCTTTTTGAGTTCTTCGGATACCGTGATTGCATCTACCGGCTGCGCCCCTAAGTTCAGCCTACGCATTGCATCAAATATCTCGCGATGCGCTTCTTTGTAAAAATGTTCCGGTTTCAAAAAATCCATCGCCTCATATAAGGCATCGGCGCTCAAAAGAGCTGCACCCAGCACCGAACGCTCGGCATCATCGCTGTGTGGAGGGATTCTTTCTCTCATATTCTCACCACTTTTAGATTGAGTTTTGCGGCAATATCCGCATATAGCTTGACTTCCGCAGCATGACTACCTAAAACCTTGATCGGCGCATCAAGCTGCATTTTTTTTCTGTCGATCTCCACCCCTAATTGTGCCTTGACCGCTTCTGCGATATCTATATTTGTAATGGAGCCGAAAAGCCTGTCGCCATCGCCCGCTTTCGATTTTATTTCAATCTCGGCGCTTTCCAGTTTTTCTTTCAGCTTCTCCGCTGCCGCGATATCTTCAAGATGCTTTTTTGCCATGAGCTCTTTTTGCTTTTCAAGATTTCTCACATTGCCGTCGGTCGCTTCTTTTGCGAAACCGCCGGGAATCAGCTTGTTGCGAGCATAGCCGTCTTTAACCTTTACTACATCACCCGCTTTCCCCGTACCTTTAACATCTTTGAGCAATATAACTATCATATCATACCTCCCCTTTGCCGATCAGGAAAACCTCCCGCTCCCTAAAAGCTCTTTTATATCTTCTATCGCCTGCTTCGGGCTGACTTCGACCTGTGCGCCCGCCGTCAGCATATGCCCGCCGCCGCCGAATTGTTCCATGATGGTTTGCACATTGAATTCGCCGAGCGAGCGAGCGCTTATCAGAGTCACCCCCTGATCATCCGTTCCCGCTACAAAACTTGCTCTTACGCTTTTTATCTCCATAAGCTCATCTGCCGCCTGCGCATTGATGACCTGTATATTGGGATGTTGCTCTGCGCAAGTGGACAGCGCGATCCCGCCTTCCAGAAATTCCGCATCGGCGACCGCTTTTGTTCTGATTCTGAACGAAAGCTCGTCTGTTTTGAAAAATCTGCGTACCGCGGTGGTATCCGCACCCATGCCTCGCAGCCATGATGCCGCATCAAATGTCCGCACGCCCGTTTTTACCGAGAAATGATTTGTATCCACGGTGATCCCCGCAAGAAGCGCTTCGGCATCCAATTTTTCGAGATCTTTTTTATCCAAGGTGTATTCAAGAATTTCCGTAACCAGCTCGGAGGCCGATGAGGCATATGGCTCCATATATGCAAGCGTGGGATTCTCGATGGCATCCGTTGAACGCCGGTGATGATCGAGTACCGCTATTCGCTCTGTCATTTCGAGCAGCACCGGACACTCGGTAAGTCCCGGGCGATGCGTATCCACGACTATCATCAAGGTGTCCTTGTCCATCATTTTTATCGCCTTATCATGGTTTATGAAGCTGTATAAATCGCTTTCCTTTGCGTGAAGAAATATCTCGGACAGCGATTCCGTGTATGTGTTTATGACTACATGTGCATCCGCATCGTGCGCCTTCGCCAATCTGTATATGCCGAGCGCGGCGCCGAATGAATCCATGTCGGGATTCCTATGCCCCATTATCAATACTTTGCTCGCCTGTGCTATGAGGCGGACAAGGGCATGCGCAACTATGCGTGATTTCCCCTTGTTGCGTTTTTCCACGGTTTCGGTGTTTCCGCCGAAATACTCTATGAAATTTCCTCTTTTTATTACGATCTGATCGCCGCCGCGCGCAAGCGCAAGCTCGACCGCCGCCATGGCATACTGATCCGTTACCGCCAAATTTTTTCCCTCAAGCCCGAATCCGATGCTGAGCGTAACCGGGAAATCCGCTTCAGTGTGTATCTCTTTGACATCTTCCAAAATCGCAAATTTGGCATCGTGCATTCGCTGATATTCATGATTTTTCAACACTATAAAATACTGATTCGCTTTGGTCTTGGTGACGGAGGCGTTGAATTTCGCCCCCCACTGGCGCAGCTCCTTATCGATATCGGAAATGATTATGGAGCGATTTTCTTCCGCGGTTCCGGATATGAGCTCATCATAATTATCTATATTGACCATCGCTATGACGATTTTGTTTCGTTCGTTTTCTTCGGCAAGCCCGTCGTAGTATGTGATTTCATCAAAATAGATCGCGATGTGATCGCCCAATTTCTCGGGTATCAGGTCGAATGTTTTTTTGTTGCGCTTGATTTGCAATTTTTCTTTGCCCGCTTCAAATTGCATCACTCTTATTCCGGTGAGCGCGAAAATATCCAGATCTTCTATATCCGAATACATGAACACATCATCGACTCTCTTGCTCGCCTTGACAATCTTGCCCGTTTTATCAATTATGCACATGGGGAACGGGATATCATCGATTGCAATATTTTCAATATTTATATCATTTATTTCCGTCATAATTCCCTCTCGCAAAACGCTATATGCGCGCCGCAAAATTTTTCACGCGGCAGTTATTATACAATGACCGCAGCAACGATTTTATAGCGGTTATTGTATCATGCTTTCAGCTTTTTTTCAATGCAAATGCGCCCCCCGCTTAAACGCACGCGGATTGCAAGTT
>CAUUCX010000058.1:0-6171 GCA_963543615.1 uncultured Eubacteriales bacterium
CTAACGATTACAAAATGTACTTGTCAACATCATAAGCGTGGATGCTGTCTGCAAATTTTCCGTTCACGAAATCTTCATCAACTATGACCTCCTTAAGATCATCATTCGGCAGATCAAATGAAATATCTTCAAGCAATTTCTCCAGCACCGTGTGCAATCTTCTTGCCCCGATATTTTCAGACTGTTCGTTCATCATAAGCGAAAGCTTCGCAATGGTGGAGATTGCATTATCGGTGAATTCCAGTTTTACCCCCTCGGTTTCAAACAGCATCTTATGTTGCTTGATAATTGCATTTTCCGGTACGGTAAGTATTTTTTTGAAAGCCTCTTCATTAAGATTTTCAAGCTCCACCCTTATGGGGAAACGCCCCTGCAATTCAGGTATCAAATCGGTCGGTTTAGCTATATGGAATGCGCCCGCTCCTATAAAGAGGATATGATCCGTCTTTACAGGACCATATTTTGTGTTTATAACGCTGCCCTCAACTATCGGCAAAATATCGCGCTGCACACCCTCACGAGAAACATCGGCACCGCGCCAGTAATTTGAAGATGTCGCAATTTTATCTATCTCGTCTATAAAGATAATGCCGTTTTGTTCGGCATTATCCAAAGCCTCATCGGTAATCTGATCCATATCGAGCAAATTCTGCGCTTCCTGTTCCCGCAAAATTTTTCTCGCATCCTTTACCTTTACGGACTTTTTTTTCTTTTTTTTAGGCATCATATCGCCGAATATATTGCCTATCGCGATACTCATCCCCTCATTACTCATATCGAGTTGATTGCCTTTTGGGATATCATCGACTTCAATTTGTATATATTGCTCCTCAAGCTTACCCTCTCGTAATTGCTGACGAACCTGTTCGCGTGCAAGCTCTACATCCTGTATGGATTCATCATTTTCGGCATGCTTTGATTGAGTTTCCTCATACTGTTGTTTTTGTGTTTTATAACCGGTATTCCCGAGCAGAATGTTAAACGGATTATGTGATGAGGCGTCCGTGCTCTCCTTTCTTTTTCCGGGAATAATCGCCATGATGATTTTTTCTTCTGCCAATCCATCGGCAATTTCATATTTTTCAGCCATCTTTTTAGCCTTGGTAACCCTTATCGCCGCCTCCACAAGATCCCTCACCATGGAATCCACATCTCGCCCAACATATCCTACTTCCGTAAATTTCGTAGCCTCCACTTTCACAAAAGGCGCATCTGTAAGTTTTGCAAGCCTTCTTGCAATTTCAGTCTTTCCGACACCGGTAGGTCCTATCATTAAAATGTTTTTAGGTGTAATCTCTTCGCGCATCTCTTCAGGAATAAGAGAACGACGATAACGATTTCTCAAGGCTATCGCTACGGATTTCTTTGCATTATCCTGACCTATTATATACTTATCCAATTCAACAACAATCTGTTTTGGTGTTAAATCTCGAATGCTTTCACTACTCATACCATACTCCTAATACTAATCTAAAAGAATTTACATGATCTTATAATTTTTCAACGGAAATATTATCATTGGTATACACGCATATGGATGCCGCTATTTTCAAGGATTCTCTAACGATTTCCTCGGCACTCATATCGGTGTGATTGTACATCGCTTTGGCGGCGGCATGTGCATAATTGCCGCCGGAGCCGATTGCAACGAAATTCTCATCAGGGGTAATCACCTCACCGTTGCCGGAAAGCACCAAGAGATTGTCCTTATCCATAACAATCATAAGCGCCTCCAAATTCCGCATTACTTTATCACTGCGCCAATCTTGCGCTAAAGCAACGGCAGCTCTTTTCAAATTCCCCGCGTGTTCTTCCAACTTTTTCTCGAATTTTTCGGTCAGCGCAAAGGCATCGGAAACGGATCCCGCAAATCCTGTCAATACGGTATCCTTGTATATCTTTTTGACCTTTTTAGCTCCGCTTTTCATGATGCTTGTCTGCCCCATGGTGACCTGCCCGTCTCCGCCTATACACACATCACCGTTTTCGCGCATAACCGCACATATAGTTGTAGCATGAAATTCTATCATAACAACACTCCTCTGTTTTTTAATTATTTATTCAACTACTCTTTATACCCGCATTCGCTATTTGAGCAAGCCAATGTTGAGTTTTTCAATTTCTTTTCTACTAAAAGCTCACCGCATTCAGGGCATTTCTTTTCGGTCGGTTTATTCCAGTATACTTGAGGGCAATCGGGATAGCCCTCACAACCGTAAAAGACCCTGCCTTTCCTGCTCTTTCGCTTCACAATATCATGACCGCAACGCGGACATGCAACGCCTGTCTTTTCTACAATGGGCTTTGTATTTTTGCATTCCGGATAGCCGGTACACGCCATGAACTCTCCGAAGCGCCCCATCTTTATCGCCATAGGCTTGCCGCACAATTCACACACTTCACCCGTAAGAACATCTGCAATCTCCACTTTTTCTATTTTTGAATCGGCAAATTTCAATTCTTCGCTGAAACCGGTGTAGAAATTGCGAACGATATTCTTCCAATGAAGATTTTTGATTTCAACATCATCGAGCTTATCTTCCATATCCGCCGTAAAACCGGCATCGACTATATCCTTAAAATATTCTTCCATCAAATCGTTGACGATAAATCCCAATTCTGTAGGAAGGAGGGATTTCTTTTCCCGCGAAACATATTTCCTTTCCGTTAAGGTTGCGACTATCGGAGCGTATGTGCTCGGACGACCGATATTCTTATCCTCCAGCTCTTTAACCAAAGTTGCTTCGGTAAAACGGGGAGGCGGCTGCGTAAAGCTCTGTTTCCCCTCCACTTTTAAGGCTTTCAATTCTTCCTTGGCGAGCAGTTCGGGCAAAGCCGAATTATCTTCAGCCGCCTCTCCGTATTGATAAAGTCTTAAAAAACCGTCAAATTTAATCTTTTGTCCCGTAGCCTTAAATGTATACTCACCGTTTTCGATATCAGCACCGACACTGTCAAAAACGGCTGCCGCCATCCTGCTTGCCATGAATCTGTTCCATATCAAGGTATACAATTTGAGCTGATCTTTCGACAAAGAATTTGCTATCCTCTCCGGAGTTAGATCAATTCGACTCGGTCTGATCGCTTCATGCGCATCCTGCACATCCTTTTTCTTATTGCTGTAAACATTATCGGCATTATACTTATCACCAATATGTTCCTTTATATATTCACGCGCCGCTGCCTTTGCTTCCGAGGAAGTTCTAACGGAATCCGTCCTGATATACGTAACAAGACCGATCGTGCCGAAACCGGTGATATCAACACCCTCATAGAGTTGCTGGGCAACCATCATGGTTTTTTTTGTCGTAAAATTTAATTTATTGGAAGCATCTTGCTGCAAACTGCTTGTGGTAAACGGTGGTGGAGCTTTGCGAATGCGCTCTTTTTGCTCTACCTTTTTCACAATATATTTTCCGGATTTCAATTCTTCCAATATGGCATTGTTTTGCGCTTCATTTTCGATTTTAATTTTTTTGCCGTTATGTTTTTCCAACTTGGCAATAAATTTCACTTTGTTCTTTGCCAGCGTAGCCATGATGTTCCAATATTCTTCAGGCTTAAAATCGCGAATGATTTTTTCCCTGTCGCAAATTATTTTAAGCGCTGCCGATTGCACGCGCCCCGCACTGAGCCCTCTGCGAATCTTTCTCCAAAGCAACGGGCTTATCTGATAGCCCACCAATCGATCCAAAACTCTGCGAGCCTGCTGCGCATCTACTAAATTCGTATTTATTGCCCTCGGATTTTTGAGAGCATCATTAACAGCATTTTTTGTTATTTCATTAAATACTATTCTGCATTCTTCCGTTTCGGGTATCCCAAGCAGATATGCCAAATGCCATGCTATCGCCTCTCCTTCTCTGTCCGGGTCGGTTGCCAAATATACTTTTTTAGCATTCTTCGTTTCCTTTTTAAGCGTTTTTATCAGATCACCTTTGCCTCGTATTGATATATACTGCGGCTCGAAATCATTTTCGATATCTATTCCCAATTTTGATTTGGGAAGATCCCGGATATGCCCTACAGATGCAACCACGGTATAGTTCTTCCCTAAAAACTTGCCGATCGTCTTTGCCTTTGAAGGCGATTCAACAATCACAAGTGTATCTTTAGCATTCGCCATTTTGTCCTCCAAGATTATAAATACATTCAATATGAATTGTATAATATTTTCAAAATTTTCATCTTTTTTTCTCATTATATGTGCAGCTTTAGAATTTTGCAATGAAAACTTTGCCGACAGCACTATATACAAACCCATGCATTTCAAGGATTGTAATGCGCACGCTCATATCCTTTACGCTCATATTAAAATATTCCGCCAAAGCATATATGCTCTGTTCCCCCTGCTTTTTTATATGCCCTAAAATAGCATAATCCATATCTTTAATATCATCCGGTTTTATATCGCTTTTATTTCTCCCCATAGAAGCTTCATCAATTCGTGAATTTTCAGCTTGGATTTTGTTTTTTCGCTTGAAATTCATATTTTCCGATTTCATATTCGGATACATCTCATAAAGCTCATTCGCAACATTTTCAAGCGCATATAACGGGATTGCTCCGTCCATAATCAATTTATTTGTTCCGATGCTGTTTACATTGTCTATGTTTCCGGGCACTGCGTATACGAGTCTGCCCTGCTCTCCGGCGCGTTCGGCGGTGATTAAGGAGCCGCTTGAAAGCCCCGCTTCCACAACTATCGTAGCCATAGATAAGCCGCTGATTATTCTATTTCGCACCGGGAAACTGTATTTGGTGCCATGTGTTCCGTCAGGATATTCAGATATGATGAGATGGGATTTCGCTATCTCATTTCTTATCTTGCGGGTCGATGCCGGGTAAAAATCAATACCGTTTCCCATAACTGCGATGGTAAATCCTCCGGCGGCAATAGCCCCCCTATGCGCCTCACAATCTATACCGTATGCAAGCCCGCTGACTATTACAAATCCCTCTAAAGACAATTTTCTTGCCAAATTGAACGCCGCTCTTCTGCCGTATTCGCTCGGCTTGCGAGTGCCGACTATGCTAATGCAATTCGCTCTTAAAAGAGAAAGATCCCCTCTATAATAGAGTTTCGGCGGCGGAAGCTGTATCTCTTTCAGAAGGTGCGGAAAGTTTGAATCGCTTTGTGAAATACACCCTTCCGCACCCGATTCATCCATCTGATATCCTGTGCGTATTCGAGATGATCGCAAAAATTTGTCACACATATACATTCCTCTCCGCATTCAATCTGTATCTCGCCGCTTCCGCCAAATGTGCCCGCTCAATGCGAGGTTTTTCTTCCAAATCCGCAATGGTACGGGCAACTCTTAAAAGCTTTTGATAAGACCTGCCGCTCAATTTCAGAGAATCGAATATATCCTTTGCAAAGCTTTCCGTTTCAGCTTCCAATTCACAAAAAAGTTTTATATCATCGGAATTCATATGTGCATTAAATTTTTCAATCTCCATATCCTTAAAACGTTTTTTCTGAATGGTCACGGCGACTTCAACTTGCGCCTTCATATCTGCCGTTGACATCCCGATATTCTTATCACTGAAAAACACATCGCTGCTCAATGAAGGAAGTTCAAGCTGCAAGTCAATTCTATCTATCATAGGTCCGGATAATTTATTGCGATAGCTTAGAACTTGCGACATCGTACAATTACATTCATGATTGGGATCCCCGTAATATCCGCATTTACATGGATTTGCCGCCGCAACCAGCAGAACCTTTGCCGGAAATTCAGCCCGCTTATTATTCCTCGGTATTATGCGTCGCATCATGTCAATCGGTTGCCTTAACGCCTCAAGGACATATCTCGGAAATTCCTAAATGTCAGCCAAAAAAAGCACTCCGTTATGCGCAAGAGAAATTTCACCCGGCATCGGTTTGTTCCCGCCACCGACCAAAGAAATGACAGTGGAAGTATGATGCGGTGAGCGAAACGGCCGCTCCAAAATCAACGGTTTCCTCTCGGAAAGTTCACCGGCGACGCTGTAAATCGATGTTGTTTCAAGCATTTCATCGAATGCCATATCGGGGAGTATTCCCGGCAATCTGCTCGCCAGCATGGTTTTCCCCGCACCGGGGCTGCCGATCATGAGCACGTTATGAAAACCTGCCGCAGCTATAATCATCGCTCGCTTTGCATCTTCCTGCCCCCTTATATCAGC
>CAUUCX010000059.1:0-6092 GCA_963543615.1 uncultured Eubacteriales bacterium
GACTCTCTTCAGATCTCTGCCCTTTACTGATTCACGTTTTGCGATAATTCTTATCTCTCTGCCGATTATGCGACCTTTCATATCATCATTCGGTATTGAAACTACCGAAACGGTAGTTTCAGCAACCTGAGTCGCAGCGCATCTTTGCACTGCATTGACTATGATTTCCTTGGCTTTTTTTTCACCATCTTCCTTTGCCTGTGATTCGATTTCTTTAATTATCAGCGAAGCCTCATGCCTTACTTCGCGCTCAACATTTTCAAGCAATACGCTCTTGGCTTCCTCAATCGTATATCCTGAAATCTTTTCAAGCTCATGGAGTTGATTATTGAGAGCTTCATCCATTTCCGCATTTTTTTTAACGAGCTCCTGCTCCTTTTGAGCGATGTTTTCCTCTTTCTTTTCGATACCCTCAATCTTTTTATCGAGGGCCTCCTCCTTTTGAATCAATCTCTTCTCAAAGCGCTGCGCTTCCGTTCTTCTCTCTCGAGCATCCCTTTCGGCATCACTTCTGATTTTGTGTGCATCTTCACGAGCCTCGGCAACGGCCTCTTTTTTAATGACTTCAACTCTATTTTCCGCATCCAGAATCATATTTTTAGCCTGCACTTCCGCATTGCCGAGTTTTTTGTCCGATGCGTTTTTTCTCATAATATACCCTGCCAAAAATCCCACCAGCAGAGCCAATACGCCTATAACAAGGATGAGCAATATAACATTATTATTGATATCAAACACCTCCAGTCGTGTAGAATATAATTAAAAGTTGATATATGCGCATCCTTTATATTATAATCAAATCATGCTTTTGCATAAAAATATATCGCTAATTATAGTTAATATATTAAAATTCGTAATAATTACAAAAATTTACGCATTACCCGCTTATACTCAAAAATTAAAAACAAATTCATACCTTTACATTATAAGGTTAGATAAAGGATAATGTCAAGAAATTGAAAGGCACAGCATGAATAAATTTCTCACACTGCTAAGAAAGGTCGACAAAAGCCTGCTGATTTTTACGATTTGTTTTGCAATTATAAGTCTTTTGATACTTTCCAGCAACTTGAACAATGAGGGGGGAATAGCCGCTCCGGCATTCCGAACGCAGTGCATTGCTTTCGTGCTCGGCTATATACTGATAGGAATATTTATGCACATAGATTTGAGGGATTTTAAGGCATTTGAAAGATTGCTGTATATTCTTTCCCTGCTTCTCCTGCTCGCTGTATACATCCCCCATGTCGGAATCAGGGATTACAATTCCCTTGCATGGATCAATCTCGGATTTATGCGTTTGCAGCCGTCCGAAATCGTAAAACTGTCATATATAATCCTGTTTTCCATTTATCTCGAACGACATCAGGAAGATATACGGACCGTAAAAGGCATATTCTTTTCATTGCTCTATTCGGCACCTTTTATACTGATAGTTCTAAAAGAAGATTTGGGAAGCGCACTTGTGTATTGTTCGATATGGTTGCTCATGATATTTTTTACGGGGATCCGCTATAAACATTTGGGGATATTCGTGCTCGGGGTAGTTGCTCTGATTCCGCTCACTTTCCCTTTTTTAGAAGGATATCAAAAGGACAGAATTTTCGGTTTTTTGAATCCGGAGGACATGTCCATTCAATCCAATTATCAAGTGCTGCATTCTAAAATTTCAATAGGTTCAGGCGGTTTTATCGGCAAGGGATTGTTTCAGGGAACGCAAAAAAATCTGGGTTTTCTTCCGGTGCGTGAATCCGATTTTGTATTCGCGGTACTGATTGAAGAACTTGGCGCGATCGCGGGGATCATATTGATTGCACTCTATGGATTTTTCTTATATAGAATTGCCGCTATCGGAAGAAAAGCGAATGATCTGTTCAGCGCACTGGTTTGTGTGGGGATAATCGGCATGTTCGGCTTTCAAATATTTGAAAACATCGCCATGACAATGGGGATCATGCCGGTTACAGGAATAACATTACCGTTCATCAGTTACGGCGGCAGCTCCATACTGGCATCGATGGCGGCAGTCGGCATTGTAAACAGCATATATATCAACAATGCACACCGTTAAGATCAGACTGCAAAAATCGTTAATCCCGAAAATTATTCAATTATCCGTTTTACAATATTTAAGAAATTTTCGCTTATATAAGTCCCCTGCTTCATAACGATAGGTATCCCGCGCGCGGCGGCGATACTGATGTTTTCATCATATTGGACAAGTCCGGCGGGGTCTATTCTGAACATATGCGCAATTTCACTTAAGCTCGGCAAAAATCCGGAATTTATACTGTCCGGCTTTACCATATTAAGCACATATCTCCTTTTTTCTATCCCCCATTCGCTGAAAAGCGAATCCACCACATCGGCATCCCTTATAGCGGACATTTCCGGCAAAGTAACGATAACCGCCCTGTCGCAAGCAGCGGCGGCAATCGCTAAATTCTCACCCACACCGGCAGGAGCATCTACTATAACATAATCAAATTTTTCCTTTAAACGTTTACAGAGGACTTTCATATGGAGCGGTGTTATATCCTGTTCCTTTTTGAACTGCGGTGAAGCGATAAGATAGAGCGAATCAAAGCGCTTATCTTTTATGAGCGCTTGCTTAATCCTGCATATTCCGAGCATCACATCTCCAACATCATATATCACCTTGCTCTCAAGTCCCATATACAAATCGAGATTCCTGAGCCCCATATCCATATCCACCATCACGACACTTTTGCCTAAAAGCGCAAGCTGCGCTCCCAAATTGGATGCGAAAACCGTTTTCCCCGTGCCGCCTTTTCCCGATGCGACTACAATTACTTCTCCACTCATCACAAACTTTCTCCATTCATATTATATAAAGAAATTTCCGATTGAAGCCATGATTCAATCCGCAGTATTCATCCTATTGCCTATATTATACTCAATATGCTTGTATTCTGCATTAAAATATTCTGCAATTACTTCTCGTACCATCGGCGCGGTGTTTATGGATGATCCTCCTTGAAAAACAATCGCCGCCACTGCAATTTTAGGATTATCGGCGGGAGCAAGAGCAATATTCCATGCAAAGGCATCATAATCGGGCTTATAAGCATCTATCGTCCTTGATGTGAGTTTATTTGAGCTCAAGTTTATCATTGCCCTGCGAAGTGCGGTCTCTCGCGAAGTGTATACATCGGAATATTCGAGCATCAATCTGTCCGCTTCCGCATTCACGGTTTCCCATGATATCCCCGGCATTAAACGCCCTAAATGAGATTGAAGATATGCAATTTCATCCGGCGGATTTATCTTGCCGCCCCTTTCCGCCGTACCGCTCTTTGCCGCAACCTTTACGGGAAGAGTTCCTAAAACCGAACGCAGGCTCCCTCTGCTTCCGTTCGCCACCAAATACATACCTTTCAAAATATAATCGGAATTTGACTCATCGTGCAGCTGCACTTTTGTAGCTTCTTTTCGCTCGGTCAAGCCATAACTTTCCACAGCTGTAACTAAATGGGATTCGTTGTGCACTCCCCGATTCCCCAGTGTAGCGGTATAATTTGCCATTTGTAAAGGTGTGTACTGATTCTCCCCCTGTCCGATTGATATATTAAATTCATCGCCCAGCGTCCACTTCGCCTGTCCGAAATATGTAAACTTGCAGAGTTCAGCAAGTTCAAGCTGCTTGCTCTTTTTTACCCCGACATTAGCCATACGCTTTATCACTTCTTTACGGGGAGGATTTTCATCCGCCCATGAAACTATTTCTTCAATCATTTCACTGCGTTTTTTATTGTTCTTTAGAATCTTTTTTGTGAAATAAATTTCCGCATTTGCATTGAGATGATTTCGCAGCATTGTCTTTATCCCTTCTCTTTTTCGTTCCGCCGATGGAAGCGGCGCAACCGTTTCGGGGATTTCAATTCCCGTAGTCTTTCCCAATCCGTATTGCTCGGCATATTTCATGATCGTCGATATGTCGATCGGCGTGTGATATCCGAGTGAGCGACCGCTTGAATAATCCTTGCCCGTTCCCACATCGTAAAAATAGTAATTGCATGAAACCTCAAGTGCATGTGGTAAATCCAAATTACCGTGTGTTCGCTTGCTGGTTGTCCAATAAAGACATTTATAATCCCTGTCCAGCCTTATATATCCGCCGTCTCTCAATTTTTTATTCGGATCAAGACCGCATTCCATAGCAGCCGTAGCGGTTACCGGCTTGAAAGTCGAACCCGGCTGCACTGCCGAGCGCGTGGCGACATTGTATAGCGGAGCCGGTGACAGAGGATCTCGCGGATTTGTACTTTGCACCGATGCCCAGTCTTCAGGCGTGATGCCTTTTGCGAACAGATTCGGATCATAGCTTGGATAACTTGCCATTGCAAGCACATCCCCCGTCGCAACTTCAATAGCTACAATCGCGCCCACAGTCGCGTTTCGCTGCGGCTTTTTGTAATGATAGCTGCCGTGTTTGCCCACAAAAGTACCGCCGCGCTGAAGCTTTACAAGCGTTTCTTCAAGAGCGCTTTGGGCAGTTTTCTGTAAATCCAAATCTATTGAAAGATATATATTATCCCCTTTTTGCGGGGCATTTTCACTGATCAGCTTCACCTGTTGACCATGTGCATTCGCCTGCACATACTTATTCCCGTCTTTACCTTTCAGCTTATCCTCATATGCTTTTTCTATACCTGCAAGACCTATCAAATCATTAGGGTCATAACCCAGCTCCTTGACATATTTCTCTTTGTCATTTTCGGAAATCCTGCCGAGATAACCGAGTATATGGCAAGCGGTATCCCCATGCGGATAGTAACGCACCGTTTCGGAGACCACATTAACACCGTTAAATTCACGACTCCGCTCTTTCAGGGTGATGACAGTTTTTTCGGAAACATCGCGCGCAATTGTTGCGTGCATATATTTGCGATATCCCATATCGGCAAGCTCGTTGCGGATCACGAATATTTTCCTCGCCTGTTCATCGGGCATGGTTTTAGGAAGTTCATACGCTTCTCTGAGCATCGAAAAAGCCTCTTCTGCGGAATTTGCATTGCTTATATGGAATTTTTCAAGAAAGCGTTTTTTGTCCAGTTCCGCAGTATATTCCATGGTCTTGACCGAAATCGGAGGGAATAATTTATACACATTTTGCAATTCGGTCTGCAAGCGATATTTATCAAAGGATTTATCAATCTGATACCGCTGGCGCAATGCTTCCATTGCCTGCTTCGCGGTCAAATCGATAGGCAATCTTTGAGATGCGAGCCAATCCGCAATTTCATAATCATATTTATAGGAAAAGCTCGTACCGTCATATAAAATCGGGAAATTATCGTGATAATCATCACCATTGGCTTCGAGCAATTCTATCAATTTCATCGACACATCGTTTATCTCCTGCGTATTCAGTCCGTCTGCGGAAAATTGAACGGCAAAACTTTGAGTATTGCCCGCAAGCACTCTGCCGTAGCGATCAAATATCTCGCCTCTCGGTGCGGGAGTATTTATGCTCTTGATAGCTGCATCGTTTGCTCTCAAAGACCAGTATTCATGCTGAACAACTGTAAGCACAAGCAATCTGACTATTAAAATCATCATCAGTGCAAGCATGAATATCATAAATTGTCCATATCGCGTTTTGATAAACTTAATCATAAGCAATCCCTAAATACAAACATATACAGCCGGATTTATATATAAAGCCATCCGGAAAAATCCCTCTTTGAAATATGACGCCTCCGCCTCATCACAATAAAATGCACAAGAACGATTACCGATGAACTATATATTAAAAACATCGGCATATGCGCAAAAAGAGCGCGCACACTCAATCCACTCGGCAGGACAATCAAAATTCCATATATGAGTTTAAATAGAAAAGAAGCCGCTACAGCAATCAACAAGGCATTCAGGCTGCTGTCCGGATTCAAATACACTATCGCAAGTTTTGACAATAAATATATAATTAGAAAAGCAATTGCGGAAGGTCCGACATAAGCCGAAAAAACGAGATCATAGAGCAAACCGAAGAATATGCATAAAACCATCGCAGATCTGCTGTTTTCGCGCAGCAAGACGGATAAAACTACCGCACATAAAATCAAATT
>CAUUCX010000060.1:0-6090 GCA_963543615.1 uncultured Eubacteriales bacterium
GGATTGAAGTATCTTGGTGAATGTTTCCACATCGGCCTTGCTGAAACTGTTTTTTACACGCTCCAGAACAGTATGAATATAATCATTTTTCATATTCTGATATTCATCGAATTTGTCCGTCACATCTAAGATATATTCCCTGCGATCTTTCTCCGACCGAGTTTTCGTGAGATAGCCTTTTCTGACCAAATTATTTACCTTGTAGGCGGTATTCGGTTGTGAGATCTTCAAAAATTCGCCGAGCTCGTTTATGGTAGGTCTGTTCAGCAGCTGTGTCGCTTCCACACAGAATATCTCGGTCGCCGTTAGTGGGGAAGCGTTCTTTGCAAGACTTTGAAACACATTTCGGTAGAAATTCAATCTGAAATAGTTGTAAGTTGCTTTGAATGCTTTTTCCAACATAATCCTCTCCTACTTAATTGCAAACATTATATTTGCCATTGCTACAATTTTATCATTTACGCGAATCGTTCCTTTCGCCGTGCCTATTGCGGTGCGCATTTCCATAAGCTCGGTTTCCACAATCAGCGTATCGCCCGGCTTCACTTGGCGTTTGAATTTTGCATTCTTCACGCCTGCAAACATGATGAGCTTATTCGCATACTCCGGATTTTCCAATATACATATCGCTCCTACCTGGGCCATAATCTCAAGCTGCAAAACCCCGGGATATATATGATAGCCCGGGAAATGTCCTTGAAAAACAGGATCGGAAAGAGAAATATTTTTCAGCCCTATCGCTTTTTTCCCCGCTTCAACATCCAGTATCGCATCTACCAGAACAAAAGGCGGCCTGTGCGGCAATATTTTAAGAATTTCATCTGAATTATATTTCATGACATCCTCCTTTACGCCGTGCTTTATTTAACCTTTTTGAAAACAATACATATATTGTGTCCGCCAAAACCGAAAGAATTGTTCAGAGCGCAGTTCACGGGTTTTTCCAGTGCCTTGTTCGCAACTATCGGAACACGGATGGTATCATCCTTTTCGCGATAATTTATGGTCGGCGGCACAAAGCTTTCGCTTATAGCAAAGGCGCAAATCGCACTTTCAAGTGCACCCGCGGCGCCCAGCAAATGCCCCGTCATGGATTTTGTGCTCGATACAGATATGCGGTCGAGGTGATCTGCAAAAAGATCGGCAATCGCATTACCCTCACTCAAATCATTTAGAACGGTTGAGGTGCCATGCGCATTTATGTAATCGACATCCGCAGGAGAAACTCCCCCGGCCTCCATCGCTCCCTGCATGGCGAGAGCCTGATATTTGCCGCCCTCCATCGGCTGTGTGATGTGATAGGCATCACAGGTCATATTCGCGCCCGCAATCTCCGCATAGATATGTGCTCCTCTTTTTACTGCCGCCTCATATTCTTCCAGAACAAGACATGCAGCGCCTTCGCCCATGACAAAACCCGTTCTGCGCTTGTCAAAAGGCATCGATGCATTATCGACATCGTTGCTTTCGCACAACGCTCGCATGGAGGTAAAACCGCCGATTCCCGAATGGGTTATGCAAGCTTCTGCCCCGCCTGCGAGCATTATATCCTGCCTGCCGCTCTTGATAAGCTCATATGCTTCCATCACCGCGTTCGACCCGGAAGCACACGCGGTAACAACGCTTGAAACATAACCGTGCAGCCCTAAATCGATGGCAATCAATCCCGCCGACATATTTACGATGAGCTTTGAAATGAAAAAAGGACTCATCTTATCGTATCCTCGGCTCTGTGCCGTTATCATCTCGCTTTCCATGGTTTCAAGGCCGCCAACACCGCTTGCCATGATGCAGCCGGCGCGTGCACCGTCATTCAGTTCCAATCCGGAATCCTGCATGGCATTTCGCGCGGAGGCGATTGCCAGTTGATTTACCCGATCCATACGCTTTAACGATTTTCTGTCGAAATATTCGGAACTGTCAAAATCACATTCGCCTGCAATTTTCACTTTCAGATCCGAAACATCCATATTTTTGATCACGCGTATCCCGTTCTTGCCGACTTTCAAGTTTTCAATTACGGTTTTTTTATCATTGCCGATAGGGGAAATCATCCCTATGCCGGTAATTACAACTCGCCTCATATACTCAAACCTCCGTCAACCACTATAATCTGCCCCGTTATATATCCGGCTCCCTCGCTTGCGAGAAATAACGCGGCATTCGCAATATCATCCGTCTTTCCGAAGCGGTTTAGCGGAATGCACTCCAGCATGTGTTCCGCAATCTTCTCTGGGAGCTCTGCGGTCATATCCGTTTCTATAAACCCGGGCGCAATCGCGTTTACGGTTATTCCGCGTGATGCTGCCTCTTTTGCAAGAGTTTTTGTCATGCCGATAACACCGGCTTTCGCAGCGGAATAGTTGATTTGCCCCGGATTTCCGGTTATTCCGCTTATGGAAGAAATCGAAATTATCCTGCCCGCTTTCTTTTTCATCATCATTTTGAAGGCGCGCTTCATGCAATTGAAAACTCCGAATAAGTTTACATCCGTTACTGCTTTGAAGTCCTCCTCGCTCATGCGCAGTGTCAATGAGTCGCGCGTTATCCCGGCGTTATTCACGAGCACATCAAGATGACCGAACTCCTTTTCGATCTGCTCAAACATATAGTCGCAATCTGCAGGAGAAGAAACATCGCCATTTAATGTAAGGCAGCGCACTCCTTTAGCAGTGATTGCTTCATTCAAGCTTTTAGCGGCCTCCTCATTTCTATAATTTGCTATTACATCATATCGCTTTTCGGCAAAAGCGAGCGCAATGGCTCTGCCGATTCCTCTCGTTGCCCCCGTCACAAAAACGGTTTTATTCTCCATCACAGACTCCTTTCACGACATCTGAAAAGCTTTCGTAGTCTGATATCGACAGCACTTTCGCTTTTCTGTCAATTCTTTTAATGAGATTTTTAATCGTATTGTTATAGCCGATTTCAATTATCATGTCGATGCCGCTATCGAGCATATTGGAAACGGCTTGCTCGAATCTTACAGGAGATTGCACCTGCCGCACCATCATCTCTTTTGTGATTTCATCATCCTTCCCCGTTAGATTCGTAAAAACGGGGATACTTTTTTCCTTAAAATCAATGCTTTCAAACAGCTCCGCAAGTCGCACCGCGGCAGCTTTCATAAAAGGAGTATGAAATGCGCCCGAAACATTTAAGCGAACGGCTTTTATCCCTCGTTCCTCAAAAATCGCAACGGCATTTTCGCATGTGGAGGCAGCGCCGGAAATGACTATTTGACCGGGGCAGTTATAATTTGCTATGTAGACGGCTTCGCCGGCATCCTTTCCCTCATTTGCAATACTTAAAACCTCGGAAATCTCGGATTCCGATGCCTTGAGAACGGCATACATCGCAGTATTTCCTGAAATTTCTCCCATGAATCTTCCGCGTGCCACCGCAATCCTTACCGCCTCTTCTCGCTCAAGCACATTTGCCGCATAAAGTGAAGAATATTCCCCGATGCTGAGACCTATGGTCGAGCTTGGGACTATGCCTTTTTCACGGAGAAGGTCGGTGATCATAATGTGGTATGCGACCAGAACCATCTGTGTTATTTCGGTCTGTGAAATCTCCTCAAGGGAACTTGTAAATGAATATTTTTTGATATCGGTCCACGCATCTATTTCATCATAGAATGCTCGCACTTGTGCCTCATTATCATAAAAATCCTTACCCATGCCGGCGACTTGTGCCCCTTGCCCCGAGTAAATAAAGCCTAATTTCATGGCTTCACCTCCCCCTCAAGCATTTCCTTGCGCGCCTTTGCATATTCGCTCATCAGCTTTTCGAATAAAGCCGCGACGGGCATTTGTTCATGCACTTGACCCACAACCTGACCTGCCATCAGGGAACCGTTTGTCACATCCCCCTCGTCCACGGCGCGGCGCAAAGCCCCTAAAGTGAGTGATTCCAGAGCATCAACGCTTGCCCCCTCTTTTTCTCTACGGGTGTATTCACGCGTCATGCTGTTTTTTATCATCTGCGTTTGATATCCGTTGATTCTGCCGATTACGACAACCCTTGATGATTTTGATCCGATGACTTTTTCCTTGTAGGCATTATGGATCGGGCATTCATCCGTGGCAAGCAGTGCGGTTCCCATCTGCACGCCGCAAGCGCCGAGAATTTCGGCCGCAAGAAGCTGTTTTCCCGTAGCGACACCTCCCGCCGCAATCACGGGGATATTCACGCTGTCGCAAACTTGTGGCAGCAGCACCATGGTGGTGAGATTTCCAACATGACCGCCGGCCTCGCAGCCTTCGGCGATTACCGCATGTGCACCGGCTTCTTCCATTCTTATAGCCAAAGAGGAATCGGCGACAACCGGAATTACTTTTGCACCGCAAGATAACAGTCTGTCCATAAAAATGCCGGGGTTTCCTGCGCCTGTAGTCACCACGCCAACTTTTTCCTCAACGACAATATCAACTATTTCATCAATTTTATCGTGCAACAAAAGCAGATTCACACCGAAAGGCTTGTCCGTATTGTTTTTGCATATTTTTATCTGCTCTCTGAATTCTTCAGGCGTGCTTCCGCCGAGTGCGACCATGCCAAGTCCACCGGCGTTTGAAACAGCCGCCGCAAAAGCCCCCCTTGCTATATGCGCCATACCGCCTTGAATTATAGGATATTTAATTCCCAAAATCTCGTTTAAATTCATACTTCCCTCATTAACAATCCAAATATTCTCAAAGTTCAAAATAGCCAAATATTTTGTAGGTCAAAATGCCCCGAAGCCTTTGGACTCAAGCTTCCACCACTGCAGCGAAGATGGAGAGTCCGCCGCCAAAGCCGACCAGCAAAAGCCGCTCCCCTTGCGCGATCTTTCCCGCATCATACATTTGGGAAAGCAGGATCGGAATGCTGGCGGAAGATGTGTTTCCATGTTCTGCGATATTGGAAGTGATTTTATCGCTTATTCCAAGCATATCTCCCACGGTATCAATTATCCGAGTATTTGCTTGGTGCATCACCACATGATCGATGTCCTCAATCGTCATACCTTTCGCTGTCAGCATCTCGTTAATCGCCTTGGGAACCTTATCCAACGCGAAGCGAAATACGTCGCGCCCGTTCATGTGCAACACGGAGCCGGAATCCAGATACAAATCCTTATCATTGCCATAGGTCTTGCCGATAGCGGCAAAATTCCCCGCGGTCTTTTCGTACAAAACGGCTGCGGCGCCGTCGCCGAAAAGCATGCAGCTCTTTTTATCATCCCAATTTATTATATCGGAGAGCTTCTCCGAAGAGACGATGAGAGCGTATTCACCTCGATTCAGCATGCGCTCCGCCACGATGGTTGCGGAGGCATAGCCGCTACAAGCCGTGTTCAGGTCAAGACCCATGCAGTCGTTTGTGATATTCAATTTTTTTTGCAGCAGAGATGCGATGTTCGGAATTATGATATCGGATGTGACCGAGGTCACAATAATCAGTTTTATTTTAGCAAGTTCATCTTCGGTGATCTCCAAACCGAAAGCTGCCGCAGCCGCCATCTCGGATGTTGTCATATTCGAATAAAATCTGCTTTTAATGCCTGTCCTTCTAATTATCCACTCGCTGTCGATCTGCGATTTATCTTCAAAAAACTTGTTTGAAATGCGGTTTCCCGCTTCAACGCAGTGTGTTCGCAATATTTTTAACCCCAAAGTTAAAATCCTCTCTTAACAGTTCAATTCCCTTAATTTCTCGATTCGAGGTATGAAACGATATCCTTCACGGTTTTCATCTCGTCTAAATCCTCATCGGGGATCTTGATTCCGAGTGCTTCCTCAATTTCGAGTGCCAGCTCAACAGCATCGAGCGAGTCGATATCCAGATCATCCTGCAGATTGGAATCAAGTGATATCTCCGAAGGATCGAGCCCCAGATTGTCCACCATTATTTCTCTAACTTTCTCAAACATAATTAATACCTCCATAAAAAATGAGCAAAATGCTCAAAAAATCAAATTAAAATAAATCAAATTGAAAGCCTCAAAACAATTAAATAAAAAAACTTATATAAATATTTTGATGTTTTTATTCTATATATTTTTCTCTTCTTGTCAAGACTTTAATGGAAAAAACCCGCATTCAT
>CAUUCX010000061.1:0-6083 GCA_963543615.1 uncultured Eubacteriales bacterium
GCAAAATCTCATATCCCGAATCGAGTTCTACTTTCGAAATCGCAAGTACAGGATCCGCCGTAATAACAATTCGTTCAAGAGGAATCCCGATCTCGGATAAAAATTCTTTGGAGAATTCATCTCTAACAACTATTCCTCCGGCCTTTCGCAATACCCGTGCGGTCAGCTTTTTATTGAAATCCGATTTTATCGGACCTATACCCTGACTATATATGAAAAACGGTTTTCGCATAATTCGAGCAAATTGCATAATCAAAAGATAATATAAAATGCTCTTCCTGCTTGTGACATCTTGCAGCAAACTGCCTCCGCCGCTTATCAAAAGATCGCAATTATGAATTGCGGGAATTATAGCCTTAAAGGATCTACGATCAACGGCGGTAACGGAAAAACGCTCCGCCGTATCTGTAGGATTTTGAGACAAAACGGTAATCTCAACATCATCTATATCCATACGCAAGCTTTCAACTACAGCCTTCAAGATGGATTCATCCCCTATATTATTAAAACCGTAATATCCCGAAATCAAAATTCTGTACATACAAATCCGCCAATCACATAAAACACGAAAAGAACAAAATACCGCAGTCCGAATGTCAACTTGACATCGCATGTTTATACAGGCGCACAGCCGATTTTATAATCAAATCCAATACCGCTACCGCAATCACGCCCAAGACTATCCCGAATAAAGTCGAATACCCCGTTCTTATATACGCAAGAGCTATAGGGGTTCGTATATGTTCAAAGGTATTGATAACGGATGTGGCGCCGACCGCAGCGAAAAGTCCGAACAATGCTGTGCAGAACTTATATCTTTTTGCCGCGCAATATACCATAAGCATCAACGACGGGAAGGCAAAAAGGAATTCCTTGTTTCTCGGTCTTGCAATGAGTATTTCTTCCATCTTGTTTCTGAACAACATTTCAAGCGTTGAAACCTCTATTGAGGAATCATGCCCCGTGCGTTGAATATAATAATATCCGATACCCGCAAGTGTCATGATGACTATTACCATCCATAATTTTATCGGGATATTGATAATATCCTTAATGCGCCCGAATGCATTGCCGTTCACATTTCCGGCGTTGAACCAGGCGGCAAATACTATGAAAAAGAACAGCATGTAGTAAAGCATCGGCAGCAACTGCCCGATTTTCACACCTCTGAAAATATCTATTTCAAGCATGTATTGTATACTTGAAACGGGGCCGGCAGTCATGATTCCGCCCAATATCGAAATGGCAACCGTAATAAGCACTGTGACAATTCCATATTTCAATATCCGCGCAAGCGAATTATCCTGAACCGCGTTCTGCGCGATCCGTTTACAGCGAAGCACATAATATGAAACGGCAAGACAACCGAACAAAACACATGCCATAAACGATGCGATGAGAACATATGAATTCGGCATCACCGCATATGCGCAGGCTACAGCCAAAATTCCCGTGCCGCATAAGGCATATGAGAACTTTTGAGGGATTTTAGGGAACAACAAGTTGAGCAAAATCAATGCGGCAAGCACCGTGCCTATACCCATCAAAATTTTAGCAATCCCCGGAATCGCGACAGGCGGGATCGGAGTTGCCGAATCATAGTGATAACCGTGCTCGCTCAATCTATTGCGCAAACTGCTCAATGTCTTTTCGTATTCCGCAGGATCGGTGATATATGTGTGTAAGTTTTTATTCTCCATAAAAGGCTTAAAGTATATCAGCCTGATATTCCTCTCGGTAATCGCTCTGAATAAGGTGTTCTCAATCTCCTCCGCCCCCGGATAACCGTAATACTGATATCTGTTTTGTATATAGTTCCAAACGGTAAATACGCGCACGGCGTTATAATCGGATTCCTGCACTATCTCCAACAGACCGCGCTGAAGCATGTTTTGACGTTGAGTTGTATTTTCGATCAATCCGATTTTTATATTGTTACCAAGCACATAATCCCTGGCAGACTCGATTCCGTCATCATTTCCGAAAACCGCCTCACCACCGACA
This sequence comes from uncultured Eubacteriales bacterium, assembly GCA_963543615.1. Lineage (GTDB taxonomy): Bacteria > Bacillota > Clostridia > Peptostreptococcales > Anaerovoracaceae > CAUUCX01. The sequence goes on from CAUUCX010000061.1 coordinate 2,005, forward strand.
ATTAAATACTCCGGTTTAATTCCGTATTTTTCATACTCCGCAATTACGGCATCGGCGAATTTCTTGCCGTTCCACTTGATATAACTGTACGTACGAGGAATGATCTTGTCATTCACAGACTCGACAGTTTTGATTTTATCGGGCATAAATCCGAGTCTTATGTACATGATTTTAGATCCTATTATATCGATTCGTTCCGCAAAACCGCCGCTTTTCGCATTCATCTGCTTATACTTACTCGAATACAATGTCGTGTTCGGATCGCCCTTTATGTGAATAAATGCGGAAGATGAATCAGGTGCCGTATATATATTTAATTTCTCCGCATCAATCCTGTTTTTAATTGCATTAACGACAAATTCCGTCATTTCGGCATTCCCTGTTTCAACGATCACATCGAAGCGTGTAAGTCCCGAAGATTCCATCATATCTATAAACTCCGCCGGATATGAATCACGCCAATCCGCTTCTTTGGCAATCAGGTCGAAAACATTGCCGTTCACGGGCGTTTTAGGGTCTTTCATAAGAGAATAAATGCTTTCCTCGGCAAGCCCAACCTTTTCAATCCCCATGTCGCGGAACTCTTTCAGCCAATATTCGACTCCGTCACCGCTTTGTTCGGCAAGTGCATCAATTTCGCCATAATCTATAATCATATCATAGGTTTTATCTTCAATTTCGGCGAAAAATCTGCCGGTCAAGCCGAATACAAAAACAACCGCTATCAAAAAAGATAAGAACAATATTGCAAATTTTAGAAATTTATTTTCACCATAGAACTTTCTCATAATAATTCCGCATATCCCCCGTTATTACTGCACTTTATAATCGCCCCTGATCATGACCCACGCCTCGGTTGAAACTCGTATTCCCCTACCGTCGGCGCGCGGCACGAGCAAGTGATGGTTAAGCCCTATCGCCTGCCCGGCTGAAATATCGCGGCCATCGGTCATATCCGACACCCCGTTTTTACCCGATGCTATAGCCGCAGCTTCTCCGCTCCTCAATATGATCTCCGCGCCCTCACCGCCTATCAGGCTCTGCCCCGCAGAAAGATGCAGCGGCGCAAAAGCTCCTCTCTTGTCAACATATGATTTCGTCACCACGGGATCATTGCTGTCACCGGGAGAAGCACTCGCAAAGTAGATACCCATTGCAAATATGAGCATAGACACGATAAGTCCAAAGAACATTTTTGAAGTTTTTTTATTGTAAAAATCATACTTGTTCATCTCTTTACCATCCGTTCCAATATCCCTCATTTATCATTTATAACAGAAAATCGAATAATTATACTGCCGTTTGCTTGCTATTCCTCAATCATTTCCTTGACACTCATCAGATTTAAGATCGCATCGGGAATGCAGTCGACTATATCCGAAGCGAGCATGCTGTACGAACCGAATTTTTTCCTGGCATGATTGCCTGCAAGACCGTGCACATAAACAGCCAATCTTGAAGCTGCCGGAATATCCAATCCCGAACCTGCAAAACCGGTAATCATTCCGGTCAAAACATCTCCGCTGCCGCCGGTCGCCATGCCGTGATTCCCGCTTGTATTCAAATATCGCACATCGCTCGATTTAACTATTGTAGGTGCGCCTTTCATGACAAGTGTAGTTCCCATAACATGGTCGTATAATCTATCCGCCAGTTCTTCCCTCGTTATCTCCTCATCTTCGGGCATTCCCACTAAGCGCTTTGCCTCGCCCACATGCGGTGTAATAACTATATCCGCGGCTGCATCTCTTAATCTTGCATTATAGTTGGAATCCATGATCGGCAAACAGTTCAGAGCATCGGCATCTATAACTAATTTCCCCTCATATCTGTTAAGCAGCTTGTCGACAATTCTAATCGTTGATTCGTTATTGCCGCGTCCGGGTCCGACCGCAACCGCATCATATTCAGCAATACCGGCAAGTCCGTCTTCCACCGTTTTACAGGTGGCGGTCGGAACACAGGTCTGAACGATATTAAAGAACTCCTCATCCAATGCGACGGTGACAAGCCCGGTGCCGACACGATAGGCTGCAAGCGCGGTCAAAACAGCCGCACCGACCATGCCTTTCGAACCGGCGAAGATGATAACCCTACCGAAATCACCCTTATGCGCATCCATCTCTCTTGGCGGCATCAATGCCCTCATCGCATCCTTGCTGAGCCTTACAACCGCTTTCTCCGCTTCTTTCACCTAATTCACCTCCTAAACAATATACTATCCCCAATATCAAAGCATATCCCGCCGATCCCGTAAAAAGCCTAAATATTCAAAATCAGCGATGCCAATACAAAGTATGTTACTACCGAAAACATATCCGTCATTGAGGAAATCATGGGATTTGCCATGAGTGCGGGATCGATTCCGACTCGCTTTGCCAGCATGGGAAGCATACTGCCGACAACCTTTGCAAACATCACAATTATAATCATGGTGATGCAGACCGTAAATGCTATCAAAAATGACTGTTTGTCAATTATCATAATCTTTGCAAAATTGAACGCGCTCAAGGAAACCCCAAGCAGTAAGCTGATTCTCCATTCTTTCCATGCGACATTCCATGCATCGCCAAGCAACAATTCCCCCGTAGCCATACCGCGTATTACAAGAGTCGCCGCCTGCGCACCGGTATTACCGCCGGTTCCCATCAAAAGCGGCATATACGCCACTAACACAATCACGGTCTCCAGGACATTTTCAAATTGTCTGATGATATATCCGGTAATCATTGCGCTTATCATCAGGAACACCAACCACGGCAATCTGTTTTTATAATGATGCAGCACGGATATATCCAAATACTCCTTGTCCGAGGCATCCAAAATTCCGGACATACGCTCAAAATCTTCGGTAAACTCATCCTCTATTACCTCAAATATATCGTCGACCGTGATGATCCCGACAAGCCTGCCCTCGTTATCCGTAACGGGAATTGCCAAAAAACCGTAGCGCTTAAAGACTTCCGATGCTCTTTCCTGATCCTCAAATACATTTATGCTTATTAAATCCTCCGTCATGATATCGGCGATTTTAAGTTCATCATCCGATATCACGAGTTTCCTTAAAGAAACAACCCCTATAAGCTTGCGTCCGCTATCTTTAACATAACAGGTATATATCGTTTCGGAATCCATTCCTTCCCTTTTTATGTGCAAAAGCGCATCACGAACGCTCATATCGCTTCTGAGGCTTATATAGTCCGGGGTCATCAATGTCCCCGCGGAGTTCTCCGGATAATTCAGGAAAGTATTTATCAAACGCCTCTCATTTTTCGGCGTCTTTTCCAAAATCTTATCCACAAGATTTGCGGGAAGCTCCTCAAGAACGTCTATCATGTCATCAAACGCCAAATCATCCAAGATGAATTTCAACTCTTTATCCGTAATCGCATTGATCAATGCCAGTTGATCATCTGTAGGAAGATACGAAAAAACATCCACGGATATATCTTTCGGCAGCGTACGAAACAGCACAACCATAGTCTCAACGCCCATCTCGTCCATGATATCTTCCAAAATCTCCGCGATATCTACGGCATTATGATCCAAAATGGCTTGACGAGCTTGTGCATAATGTTTGTTCTTTAGCATTTCCAAGATGAGATCCACACTATTAAGTTCACGCATTTTATTATCCAAAAGTGCAACGACCTCCTCTCCGCAAAAACTCCAAAGCTATGCAAAATGCACAAAATCCGATGCAAAAAAATAAAAATTCTCTATTGCACACACGCAACAACAGTATATACCAAAACCACTCCGTTTTTCAATGCTTTAGGAATATATAGCGGATAACGGGGATATGCACATGACCCGTCGGCTTTTTTAGAGCTATGATATTTTTTTACAAATCGAAATCAGAAAGCCGTTAATCTCCAATTCATCAAAAAGATATTCAGCCTCTTCTATTCTTATATTGCAGTCCAATTTTCCATTTTTATTCAACAGGCTGTAACGCAAAATCTCGAAAAAACCGCCTCCGCACACCTTAAAAAGGGCTTCTTTGCGCGTCCAAAGGCGAAGAAACTCCATATACCCGGAAAGCTTCACATGCTTAAATTCGGCATCTGCAAAAAATC
>CAUUCX010000062.1:0-6041 GCA_963543615.1 uncultured Eubacteriales bacterium
TCCGTTTTTATTTCAATGCCTGAATGATTTTGGCAATTTCTTCGCCGTAATACACGCATGAAAAACCTCGGTCAAACGAAAGTTCCACATCTATGCAGTTAAAGCAATACTCGCGGAGTGCATGCTTTTCTAAAACTTTACCGCATTTTCTGCAGGTTTTATCATTTGCCCATTGTATGCGTGACATGCAATTGTTGCATAATTCATACTCACAATTCTTATCTATAATCGTGCCGCAAGCGATACAGTATAGGTGATTTGGAAAAATCCAATCCGCAGCCGTTTGAGCAGCGGATTGTATGATATGTTTCATCATTTCCTGCTTCTCCTTTGCTTACTTTGTTTTACTCAAATTCCCGCATCAGAGAATATGTTGATTTGAGTCTGTAAGTCAACCCGCTGCTCCGTCGGTCAAGCTGTTTATTGTCTATCATGTATTTCAAATATCGCTCATCTCCGACCATGACTACCGAGTTTTTCCCCCTTGTGATTGCGGTATATATCAAGTTCCTCGTCGCCAGCATCGGCGGAATTCTGCTGATTGGGATTACGACCACCGGAAATTCGCTCCCTTGACTTTTGTGAACCGTTATTGCGTAAGAATGTTCCAACTCATCAGATTGAATATACGGATATTCAGCAATCCTATCGTCATAAAAACGCACATGCAGGAGATGCCTGTCTTCATCGATAGAGCTTATAAATCCTAAATCTCCGTTAAAAACGCCTTTATCTGCGTGATAGGTGTGTGCATTTTTAAGCTCCATATCATAATTGTTTTTGACCTGCATGACCTTGTCACCAACGCGAAAAATTCTGTTTCCAATCAACTTTTCAATACTGTCCGATCCGGGATTCATGACATTTTGCAAGCGCAGATTCAGTTCATTACAGCCGAGCAGGGATTTGCGCTGCGGAGTGAGAACCTGAATATCTCGCATTGGATCAAGCTCCGGGAAGAATGCGGGCAATCGGGAGGAACAGAGCTCCGCGATCAAATCTGCAATATCTTTTTCCGATGTTCTGTGTATGAAATAGAAATCACCGGCGCGATCGCTGCAGTCGATGTACTCGCCCCGATTTATCATATGTGCATTCACTATTATTTTGCTGTTTGCAACTTGCCTGAATATCTCGGTGAGTTCAAAAACAGGCACAATTTCGCTGTCAATCATATCTCGGAGGGTGTTGCCCGCTCCGACCGGCGGAAGTTGATCAATATCGCCTACGAATATCAAATAAGTGCCGCCCGTAACGGCATCGAGCAATGCCTCCATCAGCAGTATATCTATCATGGATGCCTCGTCCACTATCAACGCATTCGCCTCTATCGGGTTTGAGGAATCGCGCCCGAAATGCATGTATTCGTCATCATGCGAATAACTGTATTCCAAAAGCCGATGAATTGTTACAGCATCAAAACCGCCGGTTTCGGATATTCGTTTTGCAGCTCTTCCTGTAGGTGCCGCGATAGCCACATTTAAGCCGCATTGCTTGAAAACTTCAACTATGCAATTTATGACAGTGGTTTTTCCCGTCCCGGGACCTCCTGTGATGACGGTAATCCTGCCGCTTACGGCTCCCCTTACCGAAGCGCGCTGCTCGCTTGAAAGCAGCATATCGCGGCTTGCTTCCGCACGCGCAATCATGCCGTCTATATCACCGCTCACCGCGGATTCGGAGGATGTAGCGATTCTTACTAAATTTGTGGCTACGGATTGTTCGGCTTCAAAGTATCTCATCAGATATACTACGGCCTGCCCGTTGATGATTTCTTTTTTTATTTCGGCATCGTAAGCCAGTTCAATCAGTGCATCCGAAACCTTTTCACTCGGCACATCTAACAGATTTGCCGTTCGTTCTTCGACTTCCCTTTCCGCAAGATAGCTGTCTCCATCGCGAAGTGCAAGCCTGAGAATATACAAGACTCCTGCGCGAATCCTTCGCGGATCGTCTTGAGCCATATCGAGTTTCCGTGCAATTGTATCGGCACGCCTAAATCCTATATTCGCAACCATGCCCGCAAGCACATATGGATTCTCCTCAATGATCTTCACTGAACTCTCACCATATGTTTTGTAAATCTGCATTGACTGCCCGACACTGATTCCAAGTCCTCCCAGGTAGGCAAAAATCTCAAAAAACTGCATTTCGGCTTGAAAGATATCGCCCATGAGCTTCGCTTTTTTCTTCGATATCCCGGGGATTTCCGCCAATTTTTCCGGTGTTTCCCGCAGAATTTTTACGGCATCCGCACCGAAATGTGCAACTATTGCCGCCGCACGCTTCTCGCCTATTCCCGGGAAGATCCCGGATGATAAGAAGTTTTCAATTCCCTCTTTGCTCGTCGGCAACTCTTCATGAAATTCATGTATGACAAACTGCTCTCCGTAATTCGGATGCTGCCTGAATGTGCCTTTTATACGAAATTCGCGCCCCTCGATTTCCGGCGGCATTTCACCCACCGCCGTAAACATTTCAGGGTTTTTCGTGTCAATATCAATGCAGCTGAAAACGGTGTATGAATTTATTTCATTGTAAAAGACGATGCGCTCAATGCGCACCTTGCGTTCTTCAATTTGTGGAATTTCATGCAAAGAATCAATCTTGGGATTCATATTCATCCTCATCAACGCAGTCACTATTTTTTATCGAGTTCGCGGAAATGTTTTCGCCGGTGCCCGTGAAATCAAGTGAGGATTTATACAGCATTCTTCCATCCATCGAACGTATTCGTTCCGTGAATTCTCCGGCATTGACAGCTTTAAGCGCATATTCCATATCATACATTTTGGCATCCAGTATGTCTAAATAATGGAGGAGTTCCGCTTCGGGGAACATCGGTTTTTTAGGGCTTCCGAACTCCGGTTCATAATGGTGCGATAAAATCATATGCTGCAACATCAGCGTTTTTTCCTGCGGAATTTCAAGCTCATGACACAGATCGCCGATCCTGTTAACACCCATGATGATGTGTCCCAGCAATTTGCCCTCGGTGGAGTAACCGTCAGCGATACCGAGTTCATTTGCGACGATTTCGTTGAGTTTCTCCATATCGTGCATTATTACACCGGTCGCAACGAGGTCGGCATTCAAGTTCGTGTATATCTCGCACAGCTTATCACCCGCCATGAGCATACGCTTTATGTGATATAGCAGCCCTCCGCGTTCGGCATGATGGTTTTTTTGAGCCGCGGGGTAATACATCAGGCGTTCTTTATTATCGTTAAGCAGGCGGAGTGATAATTTGCACAGATCGTTGTCGTTTATCCGCTGTGCGCGCTGCTCCAAAAACGCAAACATATCTTCCGAAGCCTCGGGTGCGGTGCGGATAAAATCCGACATATTCAAGCCGTCTTCTGCGCCTGCCCGTCTGATTTTGGAAATTCTGATTTGCCGCATGCTTTTCCACTCGGTTACCAAGCCCTTTATCTTGACGAATTCACCGATTTTCAGGGTTTGAAGATATGGAATTTCTTCATCGGCCAAATCCCACTTTTTGCCTGAAATCTCGCCGCTGCTGTCACCGACAAGTATGTCCAAATATTGTTTTTTGTTTGAGCCGATTTTAATTTCGATGGATTTAAGCATAAAGAAATCAATATACTCCGAATCCACTTTTAAGTCGATTACATAATTTTGTTTCATAAGAATTTCTCCCAAGTTTTCATTCCGATTCCGCCGCTGCGGAACATCTCGTATGCTTTTTTGTCGTTTATATGTTGCCGGCTTCCTTGTCCGCAATCACAACGGCATTGCAATGGAGTTGCAAAACGGACGCGGGCAAATCAGTGGAAATCTTTCCGTTTATGGTGCCTCTTATGGCAGCTCGTTTGTTTTCGCCCGATGCCAAGAGCAATATTTTTCGTGCGCGCATGATCGTTTTCATGCCCATGGAAATCGCACGGGTAGGAACATCGTTTTTTTTCTCAAAGAAACGAGTATTATCGCTTATCGTTTCCTCCGTGAGATCAAGCGTATGCGTAATAGTATCAAACGGTGTGCCGGGTTCATTAAATCCGATGTGTCCGTTTCTACCGATCCCTAATATCTGGATATCAATTCCACCCGCGGTTTCTATCGCTTTCTCATATCGCAGGCATTCCGCATTCATGTCCGTTGCTATGCCCGACGGGATATTCCTGTTCTTCGGGGGCAAATTGATGGCATCAAAGAGATTATCCGCCATAAAACTCACATAGCTTTGATCGCTTGATCTGTCAAGTCCAATGTATTCATCCAAATTGAATGCGGTGATTTGCGAAAAATCTATAATGCCCTCTTTATAGTATCTTATCAGTTCTTTATATAATCCCAAAGGCGTTGAACCCGTCGCAAACCCGATAACGCTGTCCGGTTTTGTCAATATCTGCATTGCAATTTCCTTTGCCGCAGTTTTACTCATCTCTTCATAAGAATTTGTTATTATGATTTTCATGATTTTCCACGAACACCTTTGTGTTCTCTCCTCCTCATTCCCCAATCAAAAGTAAAAACGCGAGTAGTATCGCAGCCATATCCTGTTTCCATTATACTACAAATAAAAGTGGAAAAAAAAGTAAAATTTCAAATATCTGAATTTCTCTACTTCAACGAATTTTAAGATACCCCGAATTATACCATGATTTCTTTCGAAATCATGGTATAACAACCACCGCAAATAACATGAATTGTGGTTATTATACGAGATTAAGTGCCCTGCGATTATTTTGCTCACAGAATAACGATTAAGCAAAATCGCAGATGGCGAATTATACCATAATTTCTCACGAAATTATGGTATAATGACCGCAAATAACACCCTGCCGATGCGGTCATTATACAATTGAGTGCCCTGCGATTATTTTGCTATCCGGCAGAGAGATTGAGCAAAATCGCAGATGGCGATTATACCATGATTTCTTTCGAAATCATGGTATAATGACCCTATAATATCGTTCGGGTCTGCGATTGAAAGTCCATGCCGGCTGCGGGCGAAAGGACCCACGTAAGCCGCTTTCAGCTATAAGCGGTGATCATGGCGCAGTTTAGATGTAAGTCCTCCGAAAATCGGATAAAGGCAAGTGTGGGGGCAAAGATCGGGTCAGTCGGACGATATTTTTTTACGAATTATATCATAATTTTTTCCAAAAGCATGGTATAATACATATAAGTTATAACTCGGTGTTAACAGCATGATAAGGAGGGCAAGATGATGAAAGTTACTATTGCATCTAAAAATTTCAACACAACTCAACATCTAAAGGATACGATTGACAGGAAATTTGAGAAATTAGGCAAATATTTTTCAGATGATATAGTAGTGAATGTCATGGTATCGGCGGAAAAGGAAAGAGAAACCATGGAGGCTACGATAAATGCCCGCGGCATGATCTTTCGTGCAGAGAGTACCAGTGACGATATTTATGAATGCGTGGATAAGGTCGTAGATCGTCTGTCCACCCAAATGTCGAGATTCAAATCTAAAATTCAGAAAAAATATAAAGATAATAAAACTTTCAATTTCATGGATATTCCGGATGAGGAAGATGCGGAAATCAGGGTGGTGCGTACAAAGAAATTTGAACTCGTGCCGATGAATGTTGAAGAAGCGATTGTGAATATGGAGCTTTTGCAGCACAATTTCTATGTGTTCCTTAATATGGAAACGGATAGTGTGAATGTGGTGTACAAGAGAAAGAGCAATGACTATGGGCTGTTAGAGACAACTTTCTAATTCTCGTTGCATGATCCCGTATTGCATGAGGTGCGGGGATGTGATACGAGCGATATTCAATTTTGATTGGAAGTGATTGACGGGCGAGAGTGCAGGCTCTCGCCTTTTGGGATTTTTTACGCAGTAGCAGTCGGCGAATCGGAGTTCGCTTGAATTGGCGAGGTAAAATAAATTGTGGATTGATGAATTCGCGCAGATGATAACGAATTTTATATCGGATATAAATATAGTGGACGTCATCGATATAATGGTGGTTGCTCTTGTCGTGTATAAAATTCTTGAATTTATCAGCGAGACGCGGGCGGAACAACTTGTGAAAGGCATT
>CAUUCX010000063.1:0-6007 GCA_963543615.1 uncultured Eubacteriales bacterium
TTCTGAATGTAAAATTGCCCGGAGTTATTTCATTTCTGAACGATTTGCCGATCTGCGCGATGCCGAAAGGGATTTTTTTTCTCGATGTTCTCTGAACATTTTTGAAATTCACAAATATTCCCTGCGCCGTTTCGGGTCTTAAAAAAATCTCCGCCTGCGAATCTTCGGTAACACCCTGAAATGTCTTAAACATCAAATTGAATTTTCTGATGGGTGTAAAATCTTTCGCACCGCAATCTGGACATTTTATGCCGTTGTCCTTTATGAAATCGGCTAATTCATCCTGTGTCCAGCCGTCGGCGGTTTTTTCCTCTCCGACCGCCTTGAAATGATCTTCCACCAATTTATCCGCTCTGAATCGTGATTTACAGGATTTGCAATCGGTAAGAGGATCGGAAAATCCCCCGACATGACCGGAGGCGACCCAAGTTTCGGGATTCATCAAAATTGCGGCATCAAGACCGACATTGTACGGTGATTCCTGCACAAATTTCTTCCACCATGCTTTCTTGATATTATTTTTAAGCTCCACTCCCAATGGACCGTAATCCCAAGTATTTGCCAATCCGCCATAGATATCCGAACCGGGATAGACAAATCCTCTGCTCACCGTCAATGCCTTGATTTTATCCATTGTTACTTCACGATTACTCATATTTATCACCAATTGCTCCTTTACCTTTTACTTTTTAATCACCTATTGAAAAATATAAATTCTGTTAAAGCTCACTTTCTCGGCAGAGCTTGAAAAGCCTATCTCTCATCGCGAGGCGCAAGCAAATCCTTTTCATCCAAATCAGCCAATTCGTCAAAATCGTCATCGGATTGTTCCATGCCGAAATACTCATCTTCACCTTTTTTAATCTTGCTCAATGCATCTTCGGTCTTGCTTTTCACATTGTGATAAACCTCCGCACTTCGCTCTTTTACCTCATCGGCGATGATGCTTCCCTTTTCCATAGCCGTATCGAAAGTATCCGCCGCCATTTCGCTGACATCAATTATAGAACCGTCATCCTTTACCACCTCGATCACGCATTTAGTTCCAAATGCGGTGATTACGGCAAGAAGCGCACCTATAGGGGTGATCACCGCGCCGAGAACGCCTACAGTGACCGGCAAATTCAGAACGATCTCTCCCTCTTTTTTCACTACAACTTTGGAAACATTTCCTTTCCTGATGATTTCTTTGAGCTTCGCAACAACCGCACCGGCAGCACCGCCGGAGGAAGCCTTATCCATTTCATCAAATGCTTCCTCAATGCTTATTATCGCATCGACCACGCTGCCGTTTGCATTTTCAAGAGCTTCCTTGGCATCTTTATAGCTAACGCCTGTCCTATCCTTTACCAATTCGATCTTTTCTAAAGTAATTTCCATAACACTACCTCCAATCCGAAGCTGAACGACAAACCGTTCCACCCTTAAATTAAAGCCGCAAATGCGACCGACACCAATCATACCAACGCGGCGCTTTTCAAATTGGATATACCTAAATGATACTCGCCATATTTTCCGACAATCACGCTTATCGTATCGAACAAATCATCTTCTATCGCCAATTTTTTCAACGAATAAAGTGAATTGTTCAGGATGTAATTGAATATTTTAACTATACCAAAATTTACCGCCAAAATCAACGAATCATCGTCCATAAGAGCAATTTTGGAGCATTTTTTGCAAAGCAGACCGCCGTCTTTAACGGAAAAATACAAATCATCTTCAAAATCCTGCCCCTCACAATGAGTGCAATTTGTCAAAATCGGCGCAACTCCCGAAATGCGAAATGTTTTTATAATATAGGCAACGAGCAGTGTTCCATGCTCGCATTCCCTGCTCTGCATTAAATCCAGAAAATCCATAAAAAGATTGAACAGCTCTTTTGAAGGCATATCATCGGAAATGAGTTTATCGGTGTATTCAAGCGCATAGGAAGCATTCATATACTTATTCACATTCTCGCCGATCGCATAAAAACTTTTCAGAGTTTCCGCACGGTTCAAATAATAACTGTCCCGTTTCTTGTAAAGCGTGTACTTGCCTAAAGTAAACGGTCTTAAGGGAAGCGCCGATTTGTTCTTTCCGCGTTCACTATGTGAAACCCCCACGCTTATCTTCCCTAAATCCGGCGTAAAAAGATGCAGCATACGCCCCCCGTCTAAAGTTTTTACCTGCTTCAAAATGATACCTTTTGTATCAATATACATGCGTAATTACCCACTCCCGTTTTTATAAATTCGCAAGATTTCATTCAAAAAACTACCTGTCCTTATATCCCAGATTTAATAAAATATTGTCATTATTACGCCAGTTCTCGCGCACTTTCACCCACAATTCAAGGAATACCTTGGTTCCGAGCAAAGCTTCTATCTCCTCACGCGCCGCCTTGCCGATTCCCTTGATTTTTTTCCCGCCTTTTCCTATTATTATTTTTTTATGCGCACTTCTCTCGCAGATTATGCTTGCGGTTATCTTTGTAAGCGATTTTTTTTCTTCAAAGAGCTCTATTTCCACCGCTATTCCGTGCGGAACTTCTTCATGCAAATACATAAGCGCTTTTTCCCTGATGATTTCCGCAACAACGAAGCGCTCCGGATGATCGGTAATCGAATCCGCATCGAAATACATAGGTCCCTCGGGCAGAATATCGGCAAGTTCCTTGAGCAATAAATCAATATTATCTCCCTTTAATGCGGAAATGGGAATGACTTTTTCAAACATATCAAGGGATTGATAATGATCAAAAATATGCTTGAATTCATTCGGATCCATTTCATCAATTTTATTGATAAGCGCAAACACGGGCGTATCAACTTCCTGAAGCAGATCCAATATGCGGCGGTCGCCCGCACCCGGCTCGCCCGGATCATCAATCACAAACAATATCGCATCCACCTCGTTCAGCGTTCTAAGTGCGCCTGTTGTCATAAAATTCCCCAACTTGTTCTTAGGCTTATGTATACCGGGCGTATCCAAAAAAACCATCTGAACGCGCTCGCATTCTTCCGCTGAAGACAAATCCGTGTAAATTCCGCGTATGGTATTGCGCGTGGTCTGCGGTTTGTCGGTTGTAATGGAAATCTTTTCGCCCAATATGCTGTTCAGCAAGGTGGATTTCCCGACATTCGGTCTTCCTATTATCCCTATAAACCCGGATTTCATAATTGCAATTTCCTCTCACACAACTTTATATGCCATCTGATCAATTGGGGCGTTTCCGCTCTGTAAGGATTCAATGATCCGATTCGGCAATCTCACATTATCTATTTCCATTCAATTTTTATCTTAACGAAAACGCATCGGGCAGCAAATCCCCCAGTCGGTATTCCTCGATATTATCCGCATTATCGCCCGTCATTATCAAAAAATCCGGCGAGCAGAACTCCGCGATAAATTGCCTGCATATCCCGCACGGCGTAACCGCCCCCTCGGAGGAAACCACCGTTAACGCTATGAACTCGGTGTGCCCCGAAGCCACGGCGGAGACAAAAGCGGTTCTTTCCGCGCAAACGGAAGCACCGTATGCCGCATTTTCAACATTGATCCCTGTGAAAATTTTACCGTCGGCAGTGAGCAGCGCCGCACCGACCTGAAAGCCCGAATACGGGCAATACGAATGCTTCAGGGCATTCCCGGCTGATTCATATAATTCAATTTTCAATTCGGCACTCAATTCCCGCATAATTCTATTCTCTTTCCAGTTTCAAAAGCGACATTATCCGCTCCTCTTTTTCGCGCATAACTGCGCGCTCCTCGTTATTCATATGATCGTATCCCATAAGATGAAACATGCTGTGAACAAAGAGATATACGAATTCCCTTTCGCTTGTGTGCCCGTATTCTTTCGCCTGTTCATAAGCCCTGTCGGGAGAAATAACAACATCACCTATAAAGATATCGCCTGTCTTGGGAAAGTCGCCTATCCCCTCATATTGCGGAAAGCTCAAAACATCTGTAACGGAATCGATCCCTCTGTATGTCGTATTTAATTCCTTTATATCAGCATTCGACACAAATGCAACGCTGATCTCAACATTTTCAGGTTCAATGCCCTCGGACTCTAAACAAAGCCGCGCCGCCTGTTCGTAATCCTTTTCTATTCCCTCATAGGCTTTATCCGAAATGAGCACTCGCATACATACCTCCTGTCAAGGCTTTCACGCCTTCTCATATGCATTTATTATCTTCTTTACAAGCGGATGTCTCACCACATCTATATCTTTAAGATATGCAAAACCGATTTCGTCTATTCCCGACAGCACTCGCCTTGCCTCAATCAAACCGGATTTCTTGCCGTCCGGCAAATCAACCTGCGTGACATCTCCGGTAATTACCACCTTTGAGGAAAAGCCCAGTCTTGTGAGAAACATCTTCATCTGCTCGCATGTGGTGTTTTGCGCCTCGTCTAAAATTATAAAGGATTTATCCAAAGTTCTGCCCCGCATGTATGCGAGCGGCACGATTTCAATCACATCGGTTTCGCGCAGTCGGAGTGCTGTATCCCGCCCTAACATCTCATACAAAGCATCATACAAAGGTCTGAGATACGGGTCTACCTTTTCCTGCAAATCTCCCGGCAAAAACCCCAATCGCTCCCCCGCCTCAACGGCAGGTCTGGTAAGTATAATCTTCTGCACCTCTTTGTTTTTATAGGCATTTATCGCCATCGCAACGGCAAGATAGGTCTTCCCCGTACCCGCAGGCCCTATTCCGAACACCATATCTTTTTCACCGATCAGTTGCGTATACAATTTTTGTCCGACAGTTTTTGCTTTTATCGGCTTCCCCATGTGCGTAAAACAAAGCACCCCGCTATATTCATTAGACTCTGAAATCATAATCTTCTTTTTCGCTCTCCAATCCAAAACAACTGATATAACTTGTTTTTGATGCTCTCTCCCGACTAAATGAAATGAATTATCTGTATTTATCGACTAAAATCCTTGCAACGTGAACGCCGCTCGCCGAAGCTTGGGAAAGGGAATGAGTTACTCCCGATCCGTCGCCTATCGCATAAAGTCCTTTTACCTCAGTTTCCAAATTTTCATCGACCGCCACTTTTGAATTGTAAAATTTAACCTCTACACCGTACAGCAAGGTGTCTTCATTCGCCGTTCCCGGCGCGATCTTGTCGAGTGCATAAATCATCTCAATTATATTGTCAAGCTGGCGTTTCGGAATCACGAGGCTCAAATCGCCCGGGGTCGCCTTGAGCGTAGGTCTTGTGAAGCATTTTGTCATGCGCCTGTCGCTGCTTCTGCGACCTTTCACCAAATCTCCGAAGCGCTGCAAAAGCACTCCCCCGCCCAGCATATTTGAGAGGCGGGCAATCGATTCGCCGTACTCATTGCTATCCTTAAACGGCTCGGTGAACTTGTTTGAAACGAGCAGTGCAAAATTCGTATTTTCCGTGTGCAATTCCTCGCTCGCATAGCTGTGCCCGTTTACGGTAACGATGCCGTTTGTGTTTTCCGCAACGACTTCCCCGTAGGGATTCATGCAAAAAGTCCTCACCATATCGTTGTATTTATCGGTTTTATATACCAGCTTGCTCTCATACACATCATCGGTGATATGCTTGAAAATTACTGCCGGAAGCTCCACGCGCACGCCTATATCAACGCGATTGCGTTCCTGCTCGATGCCGAATCTGCCCAGCATTTCACCCATCCAAGCCGATCCGGAGCGCCCCGTTGCGAGCACCAAATTGGAGCAGGTGAAATCTCCCTTATTCGTTTTTACGATAAATTCACCGCCCGCTCCCTTATCTATTGACAAAATTTCGGTTCGAAATTCCATATCGATTCTTTGCTTTGTGAAATTGTAAATTTCTCCCAATATTTTGATATTTCTATCCGTTCCCAAATGACGAACTTTCGCATCGAGCAAATGCAGATTGTTTCGCAGTGCAACTGTTTTAAGATTGGAATCTCCCGTTGAATAAAGACGTGCATCTTTACCGCCCATAGAACATAGGACTTCATCTACGTAATTCATCAGTTCCATC
>CAUUCX010000064.1:0-5974 GCA_963543615.1 uncultured Eubacteriales bacterium
GATGACGATCATCATGATAATCGGATTTGTTACGAAGAGCGGCAGCGTGTACACATTCTTCGTAATGCTTTCAGTGCTGTCATTCCTGGTTTTTTACGCATTCGGTGCGGCATCGGAGATAATGCTTTCCGGCAGGGATATTAAATCGTTTAATCTTGTAAGATTTATAAAAAAGACATGGATCAGCTTTATTGCGCTCGCATACAGTATCTACACGATTGTGGGCGCGGGAGCAGATTATGTGATGTACGGTTTCCTGCTTCTGCTGCTCGGCATTCCGGTGTTCATATATGTTAAGCTTTCAAGTGATGCCGAGGCTAAAAAATAAAATAATATATTGATTAAAAGGTAGTAATATTTTGCAAAAACTGCAAAACGGTATATAATACTCGTAATGCAGTTTTTGCTGTATATTGCATGGATTTGTTTTTTCGGCAAATGCGTGCATATGTAAATGATAGGAAGTTAAGGTGCATTATGTCTTCAAATTCACGAAATAAGGTCTTAAAGGAAATACTTCGCATGATCGATTCGGGAGAAGCCTCCTCCGGAAAAATCATCTCCGAGTCGCAGCTTTGCAAAGAATTGGGCTTGAGTCGCACCCCGGTAAGGGAAGCATTGATAGAAGCGACAGCCAGCGGAGTATTAAAAAAAATACCGAATAAAGGCTATCAAATGTACGAACAGGATGAAAATACTCAATGGGAAAAATTCCTGATCATCTCCGTATTGGATGCACTTGCCGCAAGGCTTGCGATACCGAATATGACGGATACGGATTATGCTAAAATGGAAGAATATATAGATATGATGGATGTAGCTATACGCCATCATAATTATGCGGCTTACAGGGATTTTCAGCAGGATTTTCACGATATATACATTCAAAAATGCGGTAATCAAACGCTGATCGACGAAATAGATCACATGAAATACAGCGTTGCCAGATATACCTATTATCTCGACAATCAGGAGGATCTGTTCGCGTTATTCAACGAGGCGAACGGCGAGCATCGAGAAATGCTTGCGATGTTCAGAGCGGGAGATGCCGATGCATTGGAAAGATTGCTGATAGATGTCCATTGGGCGCAAAAGTTGAGCCCGATTTATTCCGGGAAAAACATTGAGGATTCCACTGAAAGTTAAATGATTTTGTGAGGAGTTTGTCTTTAACACTTTATACAGTTTATCAATTTGTGAGAGGAGCAATTTATGGCGGTTAATCTTAAGGGAAGAAGTTTTTTGACATTGATGGATTTTACCCCGGAGGAGATCAGATATATGCTGGATCTGGCGCATGATTTGAAAGCAAAAAAACGTGCCGGTATTCGCGGAGATTTGCTCGCGGGCAAGAATATAGTTCTGCTTTTCGAGAAAACATCTACGCGCACCAGATGCTCGTTTGAGGTCGCTTGCAAAGATGAGGGGGGAAATGTTACATTCCTCGATCCCGCTTCCTCGCAGATAGGGAAAAAAGAATCGCTTGAAGACAGCGCAAAAGTTCTCGGCAGATTTTTCGACGGCATCGAATACAGGGGATTTGATCAGAAACTTGTGGAGCAGCTTGCCGAACATTCCGGAGTGCCCGTGTGGAACGGATTGACCGATATCGATCATCCTACGCAAATTTTGGCGGATATGCTCACGATAGAGGAACATGTGAACAAGCCCCTTAAAGATGTAAAGGTCGTATTCTGCGGTGATATACGAAATAATATGAGCTATGCATGGATGTATGGCTGTGCCAAAATGGGAATGCACTATGTGGCATATGGCCCCGATGAACTCGCAAAAGATGTTCCGGCGGAAGTTCTCCACCGCGTTAATGACGTTGCGGAAGTGACCGGCGCTAAAATAGAAATGACATCCGATCCCGCTTGCCTGATCGGTGCAGATGTAATTTATACGGATATATGGGCTTCAATGGGCGAAGAATCTGAAATACCGGCAAGGGTAAAGCTCCTCACACCGTACAAGGTTACCATGGAAATGCTCGCATCGACAGCCAATAACGATGTGATATTTTTACACTGTTTACCGTCGTTTCATGATTTTGAAACCGGAATGGCAAAGGAGCAGATGGAGCTCGGCTACGATATTCGCGAGGTTACGGATGAGGTGTTCAGATCGCACCACTCAAAGGTGTTTGACGAGGCGGAGAACAGAATGCATACGATCAAGGCTGTGATGGTTGCGACATTGGGAAGATAGAGAGGGATATATGATATCGGGAATCGGCAATTATTCGGAGATAGGCAAGCTCAGAAAAGTTCTCATACATAGATTGGGAAATGAAATCGAGGGGCTTGTGCCGAGCAATTTTACGCGCTTGCTTTTTGATGATATACCCTATCTCAAAGCGGCGCAGGAAGAGCACGATGCTTTTGCAAGAACTTTGATTGAAAACGGGGTGGAAGTTGCATATGTGAATGAAGAGACGGCAAAGGCCCTTTCGGATTTTGATGTGCGAAGCAGGTTCATAGATGAATTTATAGCGGAAAGCGATGTTTCGAGTCCTGCGGTGGTTGAGGCATTGAGAGAATATCTGCTTTCATTTGAGCCGGGCGCCATAGTCGATAAAGTGATTTCGGGAATTAAAAAAACGGAAATCAGGGATTTGACGATGAATTCTCTTTCCGATTTTGTTAATTCCGATTACCCCTATCATACGGATCCTATGCCGAATATCTATTTCACTCGAGATTTCGGAACATGTATCGGCGAGGGTGTGGCAGTCTATCATATGAAGACAAAGGCGCGCCGGAGAGAATCGCTGCTCCTCCGGTATATGTGTGAATACAATCGCGATTTTGCACAGGACGGTGCACCGATATGGTACGATTATCATCTAAAGCCGCATATCGAGGGAGGAGATGTGCTGGTGCTTTCGGACAGGACATTGATTGTAGGGCTTTCCGAACGCACATCGCCCGAAGCGGTGGAGTTGCTCGCTGAAAGATTGCTTGCCGATTCAAACTTTGAGAATATTCTTGCTTTTGATATCCCTAAGCGCAGAGCTTTCATGCATCTGGACACCGTATTTACGATGGTCGACTACGATAAATTCACGATACATCCGGAGATAGAGGGACCGCTCAGGATATTCGATGTAAGGCTCGGCAATGATGGAAAGGCAAAATTCTCCATGGCGGAACACGATTTGACAACAGAGCTCAGACGAGTTTTGAGGAATGAGGATGTGGAACTCATCAGGTGCGGCGGCGGCGATGATTTCGCAGCACAGCGCGAGCAGTGGAGCGACGGCTCAAATACTTTGGCAATTGCACCGGGAGTGGTCATTACCTACGATAGAAATTATGTGACGAACGAACTGCTGGATTCCAAAGGAATAAAGGTTTTGGAAATTCCGTCGGCGGAACTGGCAAGAGGCAGGGGCGGCCCGAGATGTATGTCTTTTCCCATAGTGCGGGATGCGGTCAAGTTTTAGATGATTTTCTTCAAATGTCAAAACAGATGATTTCTTTGTAAAAATCGGGGGTGTCTGAATTGAACAGAAAAAAAATGGTGATAGCCTTGGGCGGCAATGCACTTCAGATCGCCGGAAGCGAGATGAGCGCGACCACGCAGATAGAAGCCCTGAAGCTCGCATGTGAACAAGTAGTAAAGATATATGAATTGGGCTACGATATTGCATTGGTGCACGGCAACGGCCCGCAGGTCGGTGCCATTTTTAACGCGTTCGATTCCGGAGATATGCCTTTTGATGTGTGCGGTGCGATGTCTCAAGGGTATATCGGCTATCATTTGCAACAGATCTTACGGGGAAAATTCCTTTCGCACGGTTATGATATTCCTGTTGCGACCGTATTGACGGAGGTGTTGGTTGATGAGAATGATCCCGCATTTGAAAATCCGACAAAACCCGTTGGCGGATTTTATGACGAAATCACCGCGAAAGAAATCGCGGAGCGGAGCGGCTATGCGATGATGGAAGATGCCGGTCGAGGATATCGCAGGGTGGTTCCCTCGCCCATGCCGCAGCATATCGTTGAAATTAAATCAATTAAGAAGCTTGCGGAAGATGGGGTGGTAATCGCCTGTGGCGGCGGCGGGATTCCGGTTATTTCAGGAGACTCGGCAGGCAAGATTGCCGCCGGGGGCGGGAAAAAAGGAAATGCGATCCCGAGCGCTTTAAGAGGGGTAGAAGCCGTTATCGACAAGGATTATGCGGCGTGTCTCTTAGCGGAGGAGCTTGATGCCGATCTTCTCTTAATTCTCACAGCGATAGAATATGCCGCTATAAATTACGGAAAACCGAATCAACAAAATCTCAGGGAAGTAAGTTCGGATGATGTGCTTAAATATGCCGAAGAAGGGCATTTCGCGTCGGGCAGCATGTTGCCTAAAATGCTTGCGGCGGCTAAATTTGCAAAGATGGGCAAACTTGCTCTCATCACATCGCTGGACAATGCGGCAGATGCTGTGGCGGGCAAAACCGGAACAGTTGTCACTTGATATAAATTGAAAGTTGAGGCATAGTATCATGAAGAAAACGTATTTGGATTATTTTTACGAAATTTGCAAAATTCCGAGGGGCTCCGGAAATGAGCAGAAGTTGGCGGAATATCTTTTGAGTTTTGCGCGCGAACACGATTTGGAAGCTTTTATAGAAGACGGCTCCGGGAATGTTATCATAAAAAAGCCGGCCTCACCGGGTTACGAAAATGCTCCGTCGGTCATTCTTCAAGGCCATATGGACATGGTATGTGAAAAGCGAAAGGATTCGGTTCACGATTTTGAAACGGATCCGATTGCATATGTGCGTGACGGAAATATTTTGCGAACCGACGGAACGACATTGGGTGCCGACAACGGTATCGCGGTTGCTTACGCCATGGCTGTTTTGGCTGATTTCGAGATTGAGCATCCGGCTATAGAGGTTTTGCTCACCACACAGGAGGAAACCACAATGCTCGGCGCGGAACTCGCCCGGGCTGAAAACTTCAAATCAAAATACATGCTGAATTTGGATTCGGAGGAAGAGGGCAAACTCTTTGTTTCATCTGCGGGTTGGGTCGATGCGATCGGTGAAATCAGGATAAATCGCGTGAAGTCAAAATTGAGCCGCAGTTATAGAGTAAGCGTATCAGGTCTCAGGGGCGGACATTCCGGAATGGACATACACAAGGGGCGAGGAAATGCAAACAAGATCCTGTGCCGCCTGTTGCATGCGATAAGAGAGATTTCGCCCGAGTTTGAAATTGCGGATATTCAGGGCGGGCGTAAGGCTACGGCGATCGCACGCGATGCATCGGCGTTGATCAATTTGCCGGAGAGCGGATTTAAGGATATCGAGTGTGCGGTAAAGAACTTGCAGGACGATATCAATGCGGAGTACATACTTACCGACAGCGTGAAGATCGATATAAGTTCTGCGGATTTTGAGCAGAATGTATTTGACGGTGAATGCAGGGATAAAGCTATAGATTTCGGATTTTTGGTATTTAACGGCATGTATTCAAAATTGCCGGATATGGATGTCACTCAATGCTCACAGAATTTAGGATATTTTGCGGTAGATGAGGATGTTCTGATGATTGAGATTTGCACGCGAAGTGCAATTGACAGCTTGACCGTGCATCTCGGCGAGATGAATCTCAAGCTCTTTGAACGCTGCGGAATAGCCGGCAAATTGGGGAAACAATATCATGCGTGGAAATATCAGCCGAAATCGCCGCTGCGTGAACTTGCAGTGAAAGTATATGAAAACATGCAAGGAGAAGCCATGCAGCTTGAAGCGATTCATGCCGGTCTTGAATGCGGATATTTTTCGGGTAATTTGGGCGTGGATATCGTAAGCTTCGGCCCTACGATTCACGATGTTCACTCGCCTGATGAAGTATTGGAAATTGATTCCGCGGATCGCGTATACGAGTATCTTTTGGCATTGCTCAAAGAATTCAAGGCGTTGAAATAGGTTCAAGCGCTCAGCCGGTGAGAACGGTAGTATGAA
>CAUUCX010000065.1:0-5943 GCA_963543615.1 uncultured Eubacteriales bacterium
CCGACAAATCGGCTCTCCATTCTATGTGATCGCAGCAGGAATCAACCGCACGCTCAAAAGTGGCTAAAATGGCTTCCGGATTTTTATCTATAATGCTGAAGCATATTCCCGTTCCGCTTCCGGCAGATCTCAAAAAATCGAGTATATCTTTTTCGCTTTTATTTTCACTAAGATAATACATGTGCGCCATAAACATCACCTGAAATACGATCGTGGAAATCTCCGCGATATAAATTCATCCATCCCGATAATTACGGATGGCGGATAATATAAAAGTCGTGAGATAACATACTCATTAATGTCACCTCACGAGCTTCAAATTCATCAAATATATTGCATATGCAAGACGACTGCAATAAATTATACGAGTTCCAGGAACACGACCTCCGCGGCATCACCCTGCCTCGGGCCAAGCTTCAAGATCCTCGTATATCCCCCGTTCCTTTCACTATATCTCGGAGCGATATCATTAAACAGCTTGCTTACTACATCTTCATCGTAGATATACGCAAGAGCCTGCCTTCTCGCATGAAGATCACCGCGCTTCGCAAGCGTAATCATCTTTTCGGCTTCTCTCCTTGCTTCTTTTGCTCTATGCAGTGTGGTTGAAATTCTCTCCTCTCTAAAAAGATCGGTTACGATATTTCTGAGCATGGAATTTCTATGTGCAGTCGGTCTGTTGAGTTTTCTATATCCCTGCATCATCATTCTCCTTTCTATAAAATTCAGTCAAATACGACAGCCTAAAGCCTCTAATACTCTTCTTCCTCTTTAAATCCCAAATTGAGTGCCGCCAATTTAGCCCTGATCTCATCAAGTGATTTCTTTCCTAAATTTCTAACTTTCATCATATCGGCTTCAGTGTTTTCAATGAGTTCAGCCACCGTATTGATCGAAGCTCTCTTGAGGCAGTTAAATGATCTGACTGAAAGCTCCAATTCCTCTATCGTCATCTCCAGCGTCTTTTCGGTCTTATCCTCTTCTTTCTCGACCATGATTTCAAAATCATCGGCATCATTTGTAAGCGATACGAACAAAGAAAGATGTTCCTGCATGATTTTAGCACCTATGGATACAGCTTCCTCCGGTGTAACCGAACCGTCCGTCCAAATCTCAAGTATCAACTTGTCATAGTCCGTAACCTGCCCTACACGCGTATCCTCGACTGTGAAATTTACCCTCTTAACGGGTGTATAAATCGAATCAACGGGAATTACCGCAATCGGAGTCGCTGCGGTCTTGTTCTGATCCGCGGAGACATATCCCCTGCCCGTAGATATATCTATATCGATATTCAATTTCGCATTATCTTCAAGCGTTGCAATGTGCAAATCCTTATTGAATATCTCCACCTGTGAACCGCATTCGATATCCGCAGCCGTTACCACTTTAGGACCCACTGCTTTAATGCTGACCTGCCTGCCCTCTTTATCATGAAGCTTTACCGCCAATCTTTTCAAGTTCAGGACAATCTCCGTAACATCTTCTTTCACGCCGGGTATAGTGGAAAATTCATGTAGAATTCCATCAATTTTAATCGATGTAACCGCCGCTCCCGGTAAAGAACTGAGTAAAATCCTGCGCAGGCTGTTACCAAGCGTGGTGCCGTAGCCTCTTTCAAGAGGCTCAACCACAAACTTGCCATAATTCGGGTCATTTTCTGTATATAACCGTTCAATTGTCGGTTTTTCGATCTCTATCACTAAAAACCCTCCTTTTTCTTTCCAAAACTATAATCAATTACAATTATTATTTGGAATACAACTCAACGATAAGATGCTCCTCTATAGGAGTATCGATATCCTCTCTTTCCGGTATTGCAACAACTTTGCCCTCAAGCCTATCTCTGTCAACCGTAATCCATTTAGGAGTCGTAACGGACATCTCCTTTATCTCCTTGAATTTAGGCGATGACATGCTCTTTTCTTTTACCTTGATAACATCACCGACACTCACCTGATATGAAGGTATATTAACCTTTTTACCGTTTACGGTAAAATGCCCGTGTGTTACGAGCTGCCTCGACTCACGCCTTGTGGTCGAAAGTCCCATTCTGAACACTACATTATCGAGACGCCGTTCGAGCATGATGAGCAGGTTTTCACCCGTTATACCTTTCTGTTTTGCAGCCTTCTCAAAGGTGTTTCTGAACTGCTTTTCAAGTATCCCGTATATGAACTTGGCTCTCTGCTTTTCCCTGAGCTGAATGGCATATTCGCTCATCTTTTTCTGATATCCGGTCTTCTGTTTTCTTGATTTTTTATCTGTCCCCAAATGAGTAGGATCTATCTGAAGAGATCTACATCTTTTAAGTACAGGCTCTCTGTTTACTGCCACGTTTCTATACCTCCTTTAGACTCTTCTTCTCTTTGGCGGACGACAACCGTTGTGCGGTATCGGCGTAATATCTCTAATCATAGTGATCTGCAAACCTGCCGACTGCAACGCTCTAATCGCCGCATCTCTTCCGGAACCCGGACCCTTAACATATACTTCAACCGTTTTCAATCCATGCTCCAGTGCCGCCTTTGCAGCTTCCTCGGCAGCGCTCTGCGCCGCAAACGGTGTGGATTTTTTTGAACCCTTAAACCCGAGTGCGCCCGCGCTCGACCATGAGAGCGTGTTGCCGTTCAAATCTGAAAGAGTAACTAAAGTATTATTAAAAGTGGACTGGATATGCGCCTGACCCTTTTCAATGTTTTTTCGCTCTCTTCTCTTTCTTCTGACAGTTTTTTTCATCGATTTAGTTGCCATTTACATTCCACCTCCTTATTTAGCTGCCTTTTTCTTTCTGCCTACGGTCTTTTTAGGACCTTTCCTGGTTCTTGCATTAGTTTTGGTATTCTGTCCTCTTACCGGCAAACCTCTTCTGTGTCTGATCCCGCGATAACAACCTATTTCCATGAGACGCTTAATATTCATGGAAACATCACGCCTGAGATCACCTTCAACCGCATACTCGGAATCAATGATTTTCCTTATTGCACCGGCTTCATCCTCTGAAAGATCCTTCACTCTGGTGTCCGGATCGATCCCGGCTTTTGCGAGAATTTCTTTAGCTGTAGAAAGGCCTATACCGTATATATAGGTGAGACCGATCTCTATTCTTTTGTCTCTTGGTAAGTCGACACCGGCTATACGAGCCATATTTTTCCTCCTTTTTTCGCCTTAGCGCTATCATCACCGACATATAATCGGCTACAGCAATACAGAATATTTAACGACCGCATAAACGATCATTATATAAAATGCACTCTAGGTGGTTCCGCCGCCTCTCGGCAGGAGAACACAGCCGCCCCTAAAGACATCTTTTCACTACATCGCAACGGATATGCTTATCCCTGTCTTTGTTTATGCTTAGGATTTTCGCATATTACCATAACTCTGCCTTTTCTTTTAATCACCTTGCATTTTTCGCAAATAGGTTTAACAGATGCTTTCACTTTCATTATTTATACCTCCTATTTATCTCTCCAAGTGATACGACCTCTTGACAAATCATATGGTGAAAGTTCAACCTTCACCTTGTCTCCCGGGAGAATGCGTATAAAATTCATCCTTATCTTTCCTGAAATATGCGCTAAAACCTCATAGCCATTTTCCAGCTTAACAAGAAACATCGCATTGGGCTGGGCATCCACCACGGTACCGAATACCTCTATGACGTCCTTTTTAGCCATTATTACACCTCACTTTACAAACAATCTCCCCATCTATGCTTCAATAGTAATCGGCTCCGGCGCGTCTTCATGAATAATAACGGTATTTTCATAATGAGCGGCGGGTTTGCCGTCAAGCGTTACAACTGTCCAATCATCGGACAGCGTTTCAACTTCATATGTACCCAAGGTAATCATGGGCTCTATCGCAAAAGTCATGCCTGAAAGAATGCGATGACCTCTGCCGGCTTTTCCATAATTGGGGATCTGAGGATCTTCATGCATATTCGCGCCCACACCGTGACCGACCAGTTCCCTTACCACGCCATATCCTTCAGCCTCGACAACTTCCTGTATCGCATGGGATATATCCGAAATTCGATATCCCGGTCTGCAAAACTCAAGTCCGGCAAAGAAACCGTCTTTCGCGGTATCCATTAAATGCTGTAAATCCCTGCTGATATTGCCCACGGCATAAGTCCTCGCAGCATCGCTCACATAACCCTTATAAGTCGTTCCCACATCTACGCTCACGATATCGCCCTCATGCAGGATCTTATCCTTGGATGGAATCCCATGCACCACTTCTTCGTTCACAGAAACGCAGGAAGCTGCCGGAAATCCCAAATATCCCTTAAAGGTTGGGATCATTTTATATTTCAGTATTGTAGATTCCACAAAGTCATCTACATCCCATGTGCTCATCCCCGGTTTTATGAGGTTCGCAAGCTCGGCCAAAATATATCCCGTGACCTTGCCCGATTCTCGCATCAGATTGATTTCATCCGCTGATTTTTGTATAATCATTTCCGCTCATCCAATATCTTCGCCACATCGGAGAATACCTCGCTGCTCTCCCTCGAGCCGTTAATATCTCTGATCAGCGCTTTTGCTCTGTAAAAATCAATTAGGGGAGCGGTCAACTCATGATATGCCGACATTCTGTTTTTAATCGCATCCTCGGTATCATCGGGACGAGTGTAAAGCTCGCCTTTGCAAGCATCACAAGTTCCGCTTACCGCAGGCGGCTTATTCTTAACATGGAAAGTGGATCCGCATGCGCGGCACACTCTCCTGCCGGTCAATCTCTCCAGTAAAACCGACTCATCCACATCGAGATTGATTACATGATCAAGCCCTATTCCTTTCTCCTTCAGTATCTCATCGAGCTGCTCGGCTTGAGCGAGTGTGCGCGGAAAACCGTCTAAAAGAAAACCTTCACTGCAATCGTCTTCCGCAATCCTTGATGCCACAATATCAAGCACCAATGCATCGGGAACCAGATCTCCATTATCCATATATTCCTTCGCTTTAACGCCCAACTCCGTTTGCTCTTTGATATTTTTTCTCAAAATATCACCCGTGGATATGTGAGGAATATCATACTTCTTAATCAATTGCTCCGCCTGTGTGCCTTTTCCTGCACCCGGCGGTCCCAGCAACACCAATCTCATGAATACTACCTCCAATTATTTCAAGAAACCTTCATAATTTCTCATAACCATTTGGTTCTCAAGTTGTTTCATCGTATCCAGTCCCACACCTACCGCAATCAGCAGTGAAGTTCCGCCGAAGTGCACATTAAGTCCGGTAAAATGAGTTACGAGAGTAGGTATAGTCGCAATCACCGCCAAAAATAGCGCACCCGCAAATGTTACCCTGGTCATCACCTTTGTAAGGTATTCGGTGGTGTATTTCCCCGGGCGAATTCCCGGAATAAAACCGCCATTTGCTCTCATATTGTCCGAAACTTCTACCGGATTAAATGTTACCGCAGTGTAAAAGTATGTGAAGAACATGATCAATATAATATTCAATAAAGCGTAAATCCATGCTCCCGGGCTGCCATATGGCGACAACCACTTATTTATGAACAATGCAAAGCCTGAATTCGGCGAAAACATGGTAAGTGTGAGCGGAAAATGCAATAAGGATATTGCAAAAATTACCGGAATAACACCTGCCTGATTTACCTTGATAGGAATATGTGTCGACTGTCCGCCGTACATCTTCCTTCCCACAACTCGCTTTGCATATTGAACCGGAATACGCCTCTGCCCTTGCTGCACTTGGATAATTCCGACAACCACCACTACTGCAAACAATATAAACAGTATGATCGTCATTGAGGAAATGGTTCCTTCACCATATTTAATCATCGCCTCTCTGATTCCGTGAGGAAGTCGCGCGATGATACCGCCGAATATCACAAGTGAAATACCGTTACCCAAACCGTATTGATTGATCTGCTCGCCGAGCCACATAAGAAATGCCGTACCCGCTG
>CAUUCX010000066.1:0-5876 GCA_963543615.1 uncultured Eubacteriales bacterium
AAGCGGTCATCCCGACTATCTGCACATATTCATCGCCCGGATAATATTTGCTATAATGATTCCACTTAAAAGCGGGAAGCGAATCCCCATTCGGATTCCAAACCCAAATCGTATTTTTATTCGCGCCGCTCCGTTCAAATATGCCGTATATATATTTATATGTTTCTATAAACAAATCCGTATCTTTGGAATAGTGATATGCACAGTAAGTACACCAATCGCCGTTCATTTCATTGAACAATCTGAACAGAACCGGATGAGAAAAGTCGGCTATTTGTTTAGCATAATCCTCAAGGAAATAGTCGTATTCACCGTTCAAAATATCATACATCATATTGCCGCCATCTGTTGCCGCAGTCGTTTGCAGTGCCAGTTCCACAACTTTTCCATGTTTATAAGCATCGGTTAAACGTGATGTGAGCTTTGAATGAGTTCCATCATTAAAATGGCTGTAACTCAATATGACAGGAAAATCGTATTCAAAGAAATCCTCGTAATATTTCAGCATCCCGAATTCACCCGTATCAGTATCGGGCTGAAAAATTCCCCATGACAGAGGATTCCTTTCTGAAAAATACTGTCTATAGAATTTACGGGTTTCATCATTCCAATTATCTTTAAAATCTTTTGGAATCCGTGTCTTGTGCAGTGTTCCCGCTTCCGTTGTTTTTATGATTTTAAATGTGTTAAACCAACTCATGTAATCACCCTGCTCCCACATCGGTTTATCACTCTTAACAAAGAAGCTGTATACATATGCCCCGCTCGGGATTTCAAGATTCAGATAATAATTCCTGTCGTTATTCACGCGACTCAATTTTTCTCGATGCCACAAAAGCACATTGGCCTCGTGACCGTCGATCGTAGTGTAAAATCGTTTATCCAAAACATGATCCTTATCGTTACGCAGAAAAGCGTTTGAATAATTTATATATGCGCGTGAACCTATATCTCCGACATACTGTTTGAATACTTCTATCTTCATGTCATCGCGTTCGAAAATAGCTGAAACCGAAGAGTTATCCATGTTTTGTTGTAAATCTGCGGGCAACGCTATACTATATCCGTCTACAGTATTCGTAAAAGTCTTTAAAGAATCGTTTTCAGCTGATGCGATGCCACTTTCCATAATGACCGGTGACAAAAAATATGGCATGAGCAATATCATCGTGCAAAAAAACAGTGCCATTTTTCTAAACATAAAATTCCTCCATTTTACAGATATATCCGTCTAATCCACTTTATCGATTATGTCTTCGCGCGCCAGCAAAGCCGTTTGCCATGCGTTGTCAAGATTGAATCCCCCGCACGGACCGTCGTAATCGAGCATTTCGCCCAAAATATACAGTCCTTTCACCTTTCTCGACCCCATATTTCCATCAAGCTCATCCGGCGGCACTCCGCCACCCGTTACCTGCGCCGACTTCCAGCCTCGTATCCCGCTCGGCTTAAATTTGAGCGATTTAACGCCGGCAGCCATATCTGAAGAATATATCTGGGTTATATATTTCGCTAAAACCGACCCGACAATGCTTTTCAGCGGATTCACGGGTGATGACAAGATATTTTTCAAATTATCGTAATCCATCTCCGGCGCCAAATCCAATGCGATATCATAGTCGGAAAAATCCAAAACGCCGTTCTTAATATTCGGTTTTAGATGTCTGGTTAAATTAAAAATACATATCCCTGAAAGCCCGAAATCCGTGAACTGAATGCAGCCCCGCTCCTCAAAGATATTATTGCCGTTTGAATACAGTCGCACAACGCCATCCGCTCTGGCTCCTTTCAGCTCGATAAAATCCTCCTCACATTCCACCGGAGAAAGAATCGGATACAGCCTGCTGACCGAGTGTCCCAATGCCCTTACAAATTTGTAGCCGTCACCGGTGCTTCCGAACTGCGGAGCGGCTTTACCGCCCGTAGCCAGTATCAGAAAACGCGTTTCAATCCTCATCTCCCTGCCGTTTTTTCTATAACGGATCAAAAAACCGGCATCAGATCCGAAAGAATCATCGAAAGTGCCCTCGACTTCAAATATTTGTTCAATGCTCTCCACGGTCGATTCTAAAAAAATATCAATATCGGTTAATCTGTCCGTAAGCGCATCCACCACCACTTTAGCCTCTTCCGAATAAGGATAGATCCGGCCGTTTTCACTTCGGGTGAGCACACCGAGTTTATCAAATGCGGTTAATGTCTTTTTATAATTAGGGCAGGCGATATTGGAAAGATTACACCTGCCATTTCCCGTTGCAGCGAGCTTTCGCCCGAGCAGGGAATTTTTTTCAATCAGTGCCGTCTTTATATGTTTCCCGCTCATTTGAAGTGTTGCGGCGCACATTAAGCCGGCAGCACCGCCGCCGACTATCACAACATCATACCTTGTCATAATATTTTTTAGCAAGATAATAATTATTATCAATTTCCATTCGCCTTGCCTCACGAGCGGCAATTGCCGCGGCTGAATATTTTTTTGAAAGATAATAATTGTTATCCTTATCGCGCTTCCTTTCCTCTCTGTCGGAATTTGTCAGCTCTTTCCTGATTGAACCTCTAAACCTCATCCGTTCTTTAGACTTAACGCTGTATTCTATATTGCATATGTGCATGATAAACATGAATAAAGGTACACCTATTATCAAACCCCACACGCCCAAATAATGCTCGGATACCAGCAAAACAATAAATACGACGGGAACGGGTAAGCGGGTCTTGCTCGCCATAAGTTTCGGATTAAGAATATATGCTTCGGCAGCATGAAGAAGCAATATCAATATGAGCACCTCGACAACTCGCCTGATACCTCCGATCGTAAAGGCAATCATGGAAAGCGGAATAAAAGAGATGAACATTCCCGCAACGGGAATCAATCCCAATATGAATATCATAAGCCATAAACTCAAAAGCCCGTCAAAACCCATGAGCTTCAGGAAAAAGACCGACACCAGCGAATTTATGAGCGCCATCGTCACCTGCACGGTCATTACTTTCCAAAATGTTCTGACAAAAATCTCTCCGTACTCGATAAAATATCTGTGAACGAAAGCTATCGTACTGTGCCCCATATTGTCACTCATCTCCTTGATTTTTTCCTTTTCCGCTATCAAAACGAAGCTGAGTATTATGGCAAGCACAAAATATATGCTCAATGATGTTATCTTTGCAATAACCTTCCCTACAGATGCACCTGTATTTGTTACGTATTGACCGATATTTACATAGCTTAATGCCGCCGCCAAATTAGGATTTATATGCTTGGAAAAATCCGCAAAATTAAACTTGCCGATCACATCAACCAGCTGAAAAGTCTGTTCCGCCAATTTAGGAATTTGCTCAGCGATCAATACCGATATAAGCGCAATTCCCACGGCATAGGAAAGTGTCAATAAAATCAAGCGATGAACTCTGAAAGGCAGAAATTTTTTACAAAATGTCTGAAGTTTTTTCTGCAAGGCATTGAAAAGGCAGGTCAAAATGAAGGTAAACATTACCAAATCCAGCATATACCAAAAAGTGAACATCGCAATTACAAGTATAACCGCCGATATTATCTTCCCCTTGATATCCTCTATCTTGTGCGCATTCAAGCTTTCGCCGGAGGCGTAAATATGCTTACCGTCATCGGATACCGACTTCTTATTGAACACCATCTTCCGATTCCTCCCAATTCTCCAAATCAGCAATAATGCTGTTTCCCCGAACAACGCTAACATGGAACGAATTCATGGCTACTGCGAAAATCATACGGTTCACACCGCATAGTGACAGCAATGCCCCGACCACGATAACAGTGGGAATCGCCATCGTTGTAAAATTGAAAAATATGTAAATGCCGAATAAAATATCCGCTATACCGAATCCCAATGTGAATAACCATGAATACTTTGCACCCCTGATTCGCCTTGAATATGCGATCACGCGCATAATCCCCGCATAAAGTGTCAATAAACCGAAGACAAATTGTATCGCACTGTCCCCCACCAATCTGTTGGACAAAACTACAAATCCGAGTATGAAGAAGATTATGGTTTCCGCAAGAAACCAATTAAGTGAATCTTTTACAACTCGATTCCCGAAATCGGTTTTCATAAACACGAGTGCACCGGCAAGACCGGCAAAGACTAAGACAAGCCCGATTATAAAAGCCATTCCCATAAAGGAAGCGCCGAAATTAGCAAAACACCAAACCCCGCTCAAAATCAATGCTGCTGATGAAATAACCGCTAAAACTCTCAAGTATTCCTCCTATCTCCATTCACATTCAGCTGTATGAATGAGTAAACAAATTGCTCTTGACATTCTATCCTTTCATTGATGCCTGGCGCTTAATCTTTTTGGTGGTCGTTTTCACGAATTCGGTTCCCCTTATATCAATCTTCCTCACCCATTTATAATTAGGCAAAGTTTGATTCATATTCTTTATCTGCGCCTCGATCAATGATTTGATTTTATCCTCACCGTAATTTTCCCCGAAATCGGCATAAAGCTGTTCATAATCCGGGCGGACTTGCACCGCAACCAGCGTTTCATCCTCATCATCGGCCTCATACCCGTATACCATACTTTCCTCAATATAGTCAAGCCTGTTCAAATATCCTTCCAATTCTTCAGGATATATGTTTTTTCCGGTTTTAGTCACAATTATATTCTTTTTTCTGCCGGTAATATACAGCCATCCGTCATCGCTTAAAAAACCGTAATCACCGGTATAGAGCCAACCGTTTTTCAGAGTACTTGCGGTTTCTTCCGGCATTTTATAATATCCGAGCATAACATTCGGCCCCTTATATACTATCTCACCGATACCCTCCTCATTCGGATCGACAATCCTGATCGTGCTGCGCGGAAGCGGAGGCCCAACGGAGCCGGGCTTGGCATATACCATTGGGGATACAGGAGTTCCCGTAACAAGCGGCGAGGCTTCCGTAAGCCCGTAACCTTGTATAAATGTAATCCCAATATCATGGTAACCCTTCAGCACGTTCGGGTCTATCGCAGCGGCACCGCAGAGCATGACTCGAACCCTTCCACCTAATTGTTCGTAAATATCGTTAAACAATCTATGACTCAAATCCATTCCGATGTTTTTCAAATTCTTATTTATTTTTATGGCCTTTTTCAGCGCTTTTTCCTTATTTGTTTTTTTCGCCTGTTTCCAAATCCTATGATAAATCGACTCAAAAATCAACGGAACTCCCAAAATCAAGGTCGGTCGAGCTTCTTTCATATTCGTATTGACATACTTCAATCCCTCAAAAAAAGCTACGCTGCCCCCTCGATATAACATACCGAGCAAAGTGACATTTGACTCAAATGTGTGGTGAATAGGCAATAACGAAAGGACTCTGTCATCCGGATGAACATTAAAAACCTCACCCGTCATTTCTACATTACTGACCAAATTAAAAGAGCTCAACATCACGCCTTTGGGATTGCCGGTGGTCCCCGATGTGAATATCAATGAAGCCAAAGCATCTTTATCTATAATCACATTCGCAAAATCGGTATTGCCCGACTCAAGGAGTTCCATACCGTCTTTCTTGAATTCAGACCAGGTTTTTACCGTAGGACAGGGCAAATTATGACTTCCGTACAGACTCATAACAATTCTATGTTTCAAATCCAAATCTTCGAATTTAGGTGAAGAAGTATCAGTATAAAATGCGATATCGCATTCGGCCGTATTCATAATGAGCTGAACTTCTGCAGAACTGAGCTCCCGATCAAGAGGAACCGCTATATTTCCGCTATTGATCGCGGCAATGTAGACAACAAGCCATTCATAGCAGTTTTCACCCATAATTGCAATTTTTTGCTCCTTTATACCGGAAGCCAAAAGAGCGGTTCCGACCGCTTCAACATCCTTTTGAAAT
>CAUUCX010000067.1:0-5696 GCA_963543615.1 uncultured Eubacteriales bacterium
ACGGGAGCAGATTTTATAGTTGTGGGCAGACCTGTTATAAGAGCTGATAATCCTATTGAGGCTTACAGAAAATGCGTTGACGATTTTGCATATTGAGGAGGAAATTATGAATGAAATTATTTGTAAAAAACTATTGGAAACAGAGGCGGTTTTTTTAAGACCGGAACGACCGTTCACATGGGCGAGCGGAATAAAAAGTCCGGTATATTGTGATAATCGCCTGATATTAACGGCTCCGAGCGTAAGGGATATGGTGGAACAGCGCATGGCAGATTTAATAAAAGCGGAATATCCAGGATGCCAAATTATAATGGGAACCGCCACTGCCGGGATAGCACACGCCGCTATCGCCGCACATATACTAAATATTCCGATGGGATATGTGCGGGCAAGCGCAAAGGATCATGGCAGGGTCAATAGGATAGAGGGACGACTTAATGTTGGTGATAATGTGGTTATTATAGAAGATTTGATTTCCACCGGAGGCTCTGCAATAAGTGCTGCAAATACTCTACGCGAGGCAGGTGCCAATGTTTTAGGCGTTGTTAGCATTTTTACCTATGGCATGGCGGGTGCATTTGAGAATTTGTCTGAAGCAAGCCTTAAAAATATAAGTTTATGTGATTTCGATACATTGGTTTCGGTAGCCGTCAAAGAGGGATATATCAATGTAACTGATGTATGCACTTTACTTAAATTTAGAGATAATCCGAACGATGAATCATGGATGGGGGGATAAAAGTATGGAGATTAAAAGTTTGATAAGTATTTCGGATCTTTCCGTGGAGGATATTCATATGATGGCGGATGTGGCGATTGATATCATGGATAATTCATCAAAATATATCGACATCTGTAAGGGGAAAAAACTTGCGACTTTGTTCTTTGAACCCAGCACGAGAACGCGTTTGAGCTTTGAGGCGGCAATGCTTGAACTGGGCGGAAGTGTGCTCGGTTTTTCGGAAGCGGCCTCAAGTTCTTCCGCAAAAGGTGAAAGTGTGAGTGATACCGTGCGAACCGTTGGATGTTATGTGGACATAATAGCCATGCGCCATCCTAAAGAGGGAGCACCGCTTGTTGCATCGGAGAGAACAACGGTTCCGATTATAAATGCAGGTGACGGGGGGCATCATCACCCTACGCAGACACTCACGGATCTGCTCACCATTACAAAGGAAAAGGGCAGCTTGAACGATTTGACAATAGGGCTTTGCGGGGATTTGAAATTCGGAAGAACCGTACATTCTCTTATAGAGGCAATGCTTCGATACAAAAATGTTGATTTTATATTGATTTCTCCTGATGAATTAAAGATTCCTCAATATATACTCGATATGCTTAATAAAGCGGGAGTAAAGTATAAAGAAGTTCGCTCGATGGAATCCGTAATGCATGAGCTTGATATCTTATATATGACAAGGGTGCAAAGGGAGAGATTTTTTAATGAAGAAGATTATATAAGATTGAAAGACACCTATATGTTGGATAATGAAAAATTATCCCTCGCAAAAGCCGATATGGCAGTCCTGCACCCGTTGCCGCGGGTAAACGAAATATCGGTGGAGGTCGATGATGACCCCAGGGCGGCATATTTCAGGCAGGCATTGTATGGAAAATATATAAGAATGGCATTGATTTTGAATATGTTGAATATAGTAAAGGAGGTGCGGTAATGAATATAGATGGAGTAAATACGGGTATAGTTTTAGATCATATAAAAGCCGGTGAATCAATGAAAATTTACAATTTGCTCAATCTCGGTGATTTGAATTGCTGTGTTGCGATAATACAAAATGTAGAGTCCGCAAAATACGGGAAAAAGGATATTATCAAAATAGATTCGATGATAGATTTGGATGTGGATATATTAGGCTATGTAGATCCTAATATAACTGTCAACAAGGTGATAGATGGAAAGCTTGCAAAAAAGGAACATCTGAAATTGCCGGAAAAGTTGAAAAATGTAATAAGTTGTCAAAATCCGAGATGTATCACATCTGTGGAAAGGGAAATAACACAGATATTCTATTTGGCTGATGTGGAAAAAGGGATCTACAGATGCTCATACTGCGATGCGGAAAGTAACAAGTAGGGATTGATTATGAATAAAGGATTCACAGATTAACATCTTGATGGAAGTATTCAGTATAGGGGAAACTCCGCCTTTAGGCGGGGTTCTGTAGGCGGAGTTTTATGTATCTTCGCAACTTTTACAGTTTTACTTTGCATAAGCATTTTGCAGTACCGCTATAATAATAGAGATTGCCATTTTCTATGCTCATAGATGAAATGGCCACTATTTCATCTGTTCTAAATACTTCATGTCCGTTTATATCAAAAATCACAAGCCCTTTTAAAGTGCAGGCAAGATATTTGCTATCGCCTATATTAAACTCTTTGAACCCGCCTGCCTCTTTTTCTGTTGTCAGTTTTGAATACGTCTTCCCGCCAAAAACCGTATATGTATGCCCAAAATTTTTATAATCTACATCCCATGCCGATTTGCTGTCATCTGCAAGTGATAATCTATATGCTCCGTCAGGTTTGATGTAATAAATGAAATCCCCATCTCTTGCGAATCCGGGCGTAGTAGGACTGTCAATCTTTTCAATTTCATTTGTTTTGATATTTATTTTGTATATCGCAATCAGTTTATCCGAATCAACTGCGGATGACTCCGAAGGATGAGCGTAATAGGCTGCAATATATATAGAATCATTGAATAGGATTACCTGATTCGGTCCGAAAGCATGGTGGCGGTTTTCGAATGCTTTTTTTGTTTCACTGTTATGCCAACCGTAGCAATAATGCGGATCACCTATCTTTCTATATGCTGTATCCCCTTTGGTTTTTATTGAAAGATTTCCTGCACTCGGAGGAACTTGTTTGTCAATTTTAACATAAACATCATCGCTCAGTTTTGTTACATAAACATCATCACTGATATCAACAGGCTTGCCGTTATTATCAAAGTAATACTCGCAATCACGCCCCATAAAACCGCCTCCGACTCTGAACATCATGTGAACTTTCCCGTCATCCTTTACCTCAAGGGTCGGGTTTTCAGGTCTGTCGGTATAGTGATTTGTAGGTATTTTGAAAACTTTAACCGCCTGCTTCAGATTGTTTGCCGGAGCACGCATTATAAAATCACCCTTTTTATTTCTATAATATACATAACCGTTATGGTATACGATATCAGACAACGAATCATCGTAATTGTCTATTTTTGCAATCGAATTGACGCGCTTATTATCGGATTCGATGACAAGACCTTTTTCCGGAGTATATTCATATTTCCAGCCGAAATTGTCAACGGCATACTTCCAGGTAAGAGGGAAGTATCTGACATTTCTGAATTTCAGAAGCGGATATTTGCGCACATCCTCTTTATCTATATTGTGTCCATTTATTGAAACGAAGTCATTTGAAATTGATGCAGTATATGTCGTTTTATTTTTTTTGTTCTGTCCATAAAAATAGTATGCGGCGGAAACATTTTTCTTTTCAATTTCAAGCGGTTTTTGCGGAGCCCATTTCGTTTCCAGCCCTAAAAATCTACAATTATGGTAAGTCATAGGAAAGTAGGTGATATCATTGTAGACTATGAGCGGATATTGGCTGTAATCATTGTTCATCATTTCGCCATTCAACTGCACTTTGAAATTCGGAATTTTGACGCTAACATTTTGTGCATTTATGTCCGCACAGACTGAAAACTGACCTGCCGGCAAGATTGCAATAATTAAAGCGGTTATGAGAAAGATTCTTCTTGATTTTAACATGATGTACACCTCCTGATTTTTAGAATAATGTGGTGGAGCATAGGGGGATCGAACCCCTGACCTCATGATTGCGAACCATGCGCTCTCCCGGCTGAGCTAATGCCCCACAGCAGCAGGAATCTGAAATGCGGGAATCTGAAATGATTCCGCAAAGCACTACGAAACAATTATATATTCATTACGCATCTTTTTACAAGTCGAACTTGATTTCAAATTTATTACATTTTTCTAATTTTGTACTATTTTCAGTGCAATATAGAGAAAATCTTAAAAAGAATGGATAAAATCAGATATTTGGTTTATGCTATTCGCAGTAGCAGTTTGTAGATAAGGAATAGGAGCAGAATTATGAGTGAGAATTGCAATCATGCCTGCAGCGGTTGTTCGGCGGAATGTGCCGAAAGAGAGGCGCAGGAAGCGGATTTTTTGGAACAACTTCACGAATTGAGCAGTGTTAAGAAAGTTATAGGTGTTGTAAGCGGCAAGGGCGGTGTCGGGAAATCGCTGGTCACCGCGATGCTCGCCGTGACAATGAACAGACTCGGTTACAAATCCGCGATTCTTGATGCGGATATCACGGGGCCGTCAATCCCTAAAGTGTTCGGCTTAAAGGGAAAGGCCGAAAGCAGCGAACTTGGGATATATCCGGTTACTTCAAAAACCGGAATCGATATCATATCGGTAAATTCACTTTTGGAAAATGATACCGATCCGGTACTCTGGCGGGGACCGATTATTGCAGGACTCGTAAAGCAGTTTTGGACCGACGTAATATGGAAAGATATCGATTTCATGTTTATAGATATGCCTCCGGGGACGGGGGATGTGCCGATCACGGTCTTCCAGTCATTAGCGGTAGATGCGATCGTGATAGTAACTTCACCGCAGGAACTGGTAGCAATGATAGTTGAGAAAGCGGTAAAAATGGCGGCACTTATGGAAGTTCCCGTTTTGGGTTTGATAGAAAATATGTCGTATTTCAAATGTCCTGACAACGGAAAGGAATACAAGATATTCGGCGAGAGTCATATAAACGATATTGCCGGAAAATTCAATCTGGATGTTCTCGCAAAAATTCCGATAGATCCGAATTTCGCAGAGGCTTGTGATGCCGGAACCCTCGAGACATTTGACGGTGATCTGTTAAAATGCATGGCGGGAACACTGGAAGATCTTATGGCTGCGATTTCCACTTAAAATGTAATCGAATTTTAAAAAAGTGGTTGACAGGCTGTTGAAGCTGTTATATGCTGATTAAGCATGAAAAATGCGTTTGGACGCTTAGCTCAGCTGGGAGAGCATCTGCCTTACAAGCAGAGGGTCATAGGTTCGAGCCCTATAGCGCCCACCATTATAGATGTGGCCTGGTAGTTCAGTTGGTTAGAATGCCAGCCTGTCACGCTGGAGGTCGACGGTTCGAGCCCGTTCCAGGTCGCCATGACGACAGTTGATAGCTCAATCGCGAACTGGTTAGCTGTCGTTTTTTTTTAGAATTTTGCGTTGTGATATGGATTGTGATAACGTGGTTATATTGAAATTAAAAGGCACTTATTTTTAATTGACAAACGTTTTCTGAGGTGATATCATTAGCAAGCAGGTTTTTTAGGGCCTACTCGCTGGTGTAGCTCAACTGGTAGAGCAGCTGATTTGTAATCAGCAGGTTGGGGGTTCAAGTCCCTCCACCAGCTCCAAGAACTTTTACATGTAAATAGGTTTGATTGGTATTTGAGTATAGATAGTAAGTAGCAATCACATGGTGTTTGTCGAGGGATTCCCGAGTGGCCAAAGGGGGCGGACTGTAAATCCGTTAGCTTAGCTTTCGGTGGTTCGAATCCACCTCCCTCGACCAAAATATAATGCGGAAGTGGCTCAGGGGTAGAGCATCGCCTTGCCAAGGCGAGGGTCGCGAGT
>CAUUCX010000068.1:0-5390 GCA_963543615.1 uncultured Eubacteriales bacterium
ATTTGCTTTTGCGGAAACATCCTTGTTAAAGATGATTTTTACCGGCATATTTACTGGCTGAAATCCCGTTTTCCCGTCTTCAGGATACAAATTCAGAATCTCCAAACTTTCTTTTGAACCCCCACCTTTTACAGCCTCACCGTCTGCCCATACAAACGCTCCGCTAAACACCGTTATCGTCATTACCAATACAAGCAAACCGCCAAATCTTTTCATTCCGCCTTTTCTCTCTTTCTTAAATCTTTGAAATATTTTTTATCCTGCACAAGATAAAACTCTCAAGGGAGTTCGTCACAATTGCACTTCCGCAAAATTATCCTTTTTCTCTCTTGGGATGCTGCTTCCCCCGCGCTCGCAATGTTTTGAAAAATTCTTTGAGCAGCTGCGCGCATTCCGGTTCCATCAGACCGTATTCGATTTCGGCTCTGTGGTTAAGCTGCTCCGTTTGCAAAATATTGAGCACCGTTCCACATGCTCCGGATTTGGGATCCCTCGCCCCGATGAAGACTTTACGAAGTCTTGCAAGCACTATAGCCCCGGCGCACATCGGACACGGCTCTAAAGTCACATACATTTCACATTCATTCAAGCGCTCGCCCGAAAGAGCTTCGCTCGCCTGCCTGATCGCCAAAATTTCGGCGTGAGCCGTGGGGTCGTTACGCGTAATCACCAAATTATGTCCCCGCCCCAATATCTCGCCGTCGCAAACGATTATCGCGCCTATCGGGACTTCGTTCAGCTCGGCGGCTTTCTCCGCCTCCCGTATCGCTTCATTCATGAATTCGTTGAACATATTATCCCTCTAAACGCATATTTTGCACAGCACACAAGATTTTCATATGCCATGATATGTTATCACAAACGAATACTCTTTTCAATTATTC
Source organism: uncultured Eubacteriales bacterium (assembly GCA_963543615.1). Classification (GTDB taxonomy): domain Bacteria; phylum Bacillota; class Clostridia; order Peptostreptococcales; family Anaerovoracaceae; genus CAUUCX01. Next base: position 885 of record CAUUCX010000068.1, read on the forward strand.
GAATTCCATTCTGTTTACAGCCATCTTCATCATACTGTCGCCTATCCTTGCAAGCAAACGATGAGAAAAACGAATATTAGGGAATGCCGTTTTTCTCCTTTCTTTGATAAATTATATATATATCGGCACGTATTATCAATATGTAAGCATTACCATATCCATTATCTATCGCATTCTGAAGGACAAGGAAGAGGTGCATATTATCACGGTGAGATATTCACCGATCAATTTCTAAAAATTGAGGAATCCGCGAAGCAGCATCAGCAACAAATTGTTATCATACATGATCGCAGCAAGATATGAAGAGTTGAGATTGTTGTTTATGGCAATAAAATGCTCAGGCTTGATGAGTGTTATCGCCATCGGATACATTGCCAGCAACAGAAAAACCAGAAAAACTCCGAGGAGCAAACCCAGCACCAATCCGAAAAAGCTGTCGGCTCTGTGGATTATGCCGCCTCCTCTGCGCGTTTTGGAGAAAAGCGCTGTAATTATTGAGATCGCTATCCTTATCACAAGAATTGCAATGAGAAAACACATTATATTATATGCCAATGCAATCAAATTATCGGTAGCAACATCGATGAAGCCGCTTGTCAATGAATTAAACCGCTCTTGCATGAACACCGGCAATTCTTTAATCATCCCGGTCGGGGAAATCAATCCTTCCTCCAAATTCCCTCGAAAACGAGAACCCATCGCCGCTTTCACGTCTGTACGGTTCATTATTTTTTGGATTTGCGGAGACAGAAAAAATGCCCCGCCGCCCGCAGCAAGCCAGCCGATCAGCATAAAAAGACTGCGAATGAATCCGCGCCTGTAACCGATGATGCCCGATATTAAAATGATTGCAATTATTACTAAATCAAGAATCATTTCTCATGCTCACCCCCGCATAAACTCAAAGTCTTGCAGACTTCCCCGAGTGGGCTAAACAAGATGCAGAAGTTCGATTGACTTCTCAAATGGTATCCCCGGCAGGAATCGAACCTGCAACTACGCTTTAGGAGAGCATTGTTATATCCATTTAACTACGGAGACAAATTTTATCATCATGCTGCGGACTCAAGATACAGAACGAATCGCGCTGCACAATGTACAAGCTATGATAACACAACGGATAGCAAAAATAAAGACTGTGCTTTCAGTTTTATCCTGCTAAGCTGCCGACAAATCCACAAAAATTGACAATGTGATTACCGCTGCTTTGCGAGGAATTTTTGCGTTCGTTCATTTTGGGGATTATCGAACAGTTCGGCAGGAGTGTTTTGCTCCACTATAATGCCGTCGTTCATGAACAAAACCCTGTCCGCCACATTGCGCGCAAAATTCATTTCGTGTGTTACGATCACCATCGTCATTCCATCAACAGCGAGCGATCTCATTACATCAAGAACCTCGCCGACCATCTCCGGATCCAGTGCCGAAGTGGGCTCATCGAACAACATCACTTCCGGGCGCATTGCAAGCGCTCTTGCTATGGCAACTCTCTGTTTCTGTCCGCCGGATAAAGCCGCGGGATATACTTCCGCCTTTTCGGAAAGACCGACACGCTCAAGCAGCTCCAATGCGAACTTGCGCACCGCCGCCTCGCTTTCTCCCTTTACTTTCATGGGGGCAACCATAATATTTTTTAATGTTGTCATGTGTGGGAACAAATTAAAATTTTGAAAAACCATACCCATCTTCTGGCGCACCGCATTGATATTGCTTTGCGTAACAAGCTCACCGTCAAGCCGTATTTCCCCGGAAGTCGGCTGTTCCAAAAGATTCAGACCGCGCAAAAATGTACTCTTGCCCGAGCCGGACGGTCCGATTATGCAAACGACCTCTCCTTCATTTATTTTCTCGCTGATATCCTTCAGCACTTCCAGCGAACCGAACGATTTATATAGATGCTTTACCTCAATCACTTGTGGAAAATCTCCTTTCACGCTTTCAAACTTTTATTTTCCCTAATCCCCGTCTAAAGTCGGTAGAATCGCGATAGCTGATTGTTCAGCAAAATGGCGCCGATTCCTTATCATCTGTGTAATTATATAACCTTATGCATAAAAATGCAATCGGATTTCATTTATTTTTTTACCTGCCGTCCTGATGATCCCGCAGCACCTTTGAAACTTCGGCATTATCCGCACAAGTTTTTGGTTATGCCCCTTATGCATAATATGCGCAAAAATGTATGACGCAGTCGTTATGCGCCTTTCGCACCCTGTAAAAATATGGCAAATGGCGGCAAAGAATTGGACTTTTTCCGAAAAATCCGTTAAACTCAAATTGCAGCGAATTATTCCGATTGTGGTATAACTGTAAAATGATTGCAAAAACACATGGTGTTTTGTAAAACACATCGCATCCGGGCATGCAATTCTGTATTTTTTACAAAAAATTGCCATGGGTGAATTTTTATACACTTTTGGGTTATACAATGTATTGTACGCTGCTATAATAATAACAATCCATATAGTTGCTTGCAGTCATTATAAACTGATACGGGTTGAAGCGAATGCGGGCATGTGTGAATCGTTTATGTGAGTTTGTTTATATATGGGGCACCATTGTACCAGTGCTTCAGCAGGAGGTTGTTATGAGTGTTGTAATTACGGGAAATGCGGATGCTCTCGAGGCACAAGCTTATGTGGAATATTTGGAAAATAAATTCAACAGGAAGCTCTCAACTTTGGATATTGAGATCGACGGGGATTTTGCGAATTTGAATTACACTTTCGAGTATGTTCCCTTCGAGCGGATCAGAAGAATCACCGGATACCTTGTGGGGACAATGGATCAGTGGAATGATGCAAAATCCGCAGAAGAGCATGATAGAATTCACCACTCAACGCATGACGACGGAAATTTGCTTAACAAAACCGGCGACGAGTCGCGCCTTGAAGCGATTTAGCATTAAGCGCCGAAAAAATATAAATATTTTCGCATTATTTTTGATGACTGTGCAGCAAAATGTACGGTCATTTATTTTGCTCGAATTTTCTGTTAAAATATTCTTGTGCAATTATATGCTTGCCGGATAAATAATAAATGTGCATTTTGCGGGAGAATCAGGAGGAAATAGGAGATGAATAAGGAATTGTATCGCAACGCTTGGGTGGAGATAGATACAGATCGGATTAAAGAAAATATAAAAAACATACGATCTGCTGTCGGAGAAGTTCCCGTTTTTTGCCCTGCAATAAAGGCGGATGCTTACGGACATGGCGCAGTTCAGATAGCGAAAACTCTCAAGGAGGTAGGCATTACGATGTATGCGGTAGCAACCGTGCAGGAAGCGCTTGAGCTTCGCTATGCGGGGATAGGCGGTGATGTGGTTCTTCTCAGCCTGCTCCCGAATGAGCTCGCGCCAATCGCGGTGGAACATAATTTGATTCCTTTTGTTGCGAGTGTAGATTCCGCAAAGACGATATCTGCAGAAGCAAAGCGCCAAGGGAAAGAAATGCGCATCATAATTGCGGTCGATACCGGTATGGGGCGCATAGGCTTCTCCGCAATGAGTGAAACGGATATTGCAGATTCCGTACAGTCGATCGCGGCGATATCGCGATTCGAAAATATAGAAATATACGCAATGGCAAGTCACCTCTCAACAGCCGACTCCGCCGATAAAACTTATTCGCTTGAACAAATTGAGCGCTTCGAATGCATGAACGCCGCACTGAAAGAGGCGGGAACTTCGATTCCGAGATTGAGTATATTGAACAGCGCAGGCACGGCGGAGCTGTCACGGAATCATTTTGATATATGTCGCCCCGGAATAAGTATATATGGTTACTATCCGAGCGATGAATGCGATAAATCCTTAGTCGCGCTGACCCCTGCCATGTCCGTAAAGGCGGAAATTTCATTTCTTAAAGAAGTTGAAGACGGCACGAGCATAGGCTACGGCAGAAAATTTCGCGCACGCGGGAAACGAAAAATTGCAACCCTTTCTTTAGGATATGCTGACGGACTCCCAAGACCATACAATCTTAAAGGCGATGCACGAGTAATAGTTGGGGAGCATTTTGCCCCGATTGCGGGGAATATATGCATGGATCAGTGCATGATTGATGTAACCGATATCCCGAATGTCGAACTCGGCACCGAGGTTATTATAATGGGGAAATCCCCCGGCGGTCTTTCAATAACCGCCGATGATATAGCACATGCGACGGATACGATAAGTTATGAAGTGCTGTGCGGCTTCGGACAGCGATTGCCGAAGCTGTACCTATAGGCACATAAACTTCCATGATTTGCTTCGCATTTTTATTCGTATCTGAGGGCTTCTATCGGATCCATTTTCGCCGCTTTTTTAGCAGGGAAGAGACCGAAGAACAGCCCTACCGCGCCCGCAAAGATTACGGCTATAATGACGGCTCCCCCCTGAACAACCAATCTCACCTTGAGCACCAACATTCCTATCGCTGCCGTTCCGAGACCTAAAGCCACGCCGATCACCCCGCCTAAAAGCGATAAAAACACCGCTTCAATCAGGAACTGCATCAGTAT
>CAUUCX010000069.1:0-5368 GCA_963543615.1 uncultured Eubacteriales bacterium
CGCGGGTGCATGTTGCATCAGGACTGAATGAAGTCTATTTGGCGGCACTCAGGAGTTGACATGCCCCGCGAGCGGAGTGACATTTGTTTGAGCTATATTTACGCCCTATCCTTTTCTTTCAGATTCTTATATGCGGTTGCCATCATCAACTTTATCCTGTTGAGCTGATTGACATTGCTTGCGCCCGGATCATAATCAATTGCCGCTATATTCGCATATGGATTGCGCTTGCGCACCGCTTTCATCATGCCCTTACCCGTAATGTGATTCGGCAAGCAGGCAAAGGGCTGCAGGCACACTACATTCTCAACGCCCTCATCGATCAATTCCATCATCTCGCCCGTGAGCAGCCAGCCCTCACCATATTGATTGCCGAGGGAAATTATCTCCTGCGCGCGTTTAGCGGTATCCTCAATGAATGCCGGCTGATGGAAACGGCGGCTTTTTTCGAGCGGAATCCTCGCGAATCTGCGATAATGCTCGATCACCTTGATCGCAAGCGCATTGAGAACCATCTCTTTTTTCGTGCCCGCCAAGTATTCATAATTAAATTTTTTGCTGTACATTCCATAGAGGAAGAAATCGATCAAATCCAAAACAACAGCCTCGCCGCCCTCTTTTTCTATGATGCCCACGATATCATTGTTGGCGATAGGATGATATTTTACAAGGATTTCTCCGACCACTCCGACTTTCGGTTTCACAATATCTTTCAAGGGGAGTTCATCAAAATCCCTAACCATTTCAGCCAAGTTCCGCTTGAATGCGGATATCTTCCCATTCGAGATATTGCGATTTATCCGCTCATTCCAATACTCCGCAAGGGAATCCGCCGCCCCCGCCTCAAGTTCATATGGACGAGTTGCAAATAGAACCCTCATCAGCTCATATCCATTGTCGAGCGCCATAATCGCACTATTACCCTTAGGGAAGTCTAAAATATTGAATCCCGGATTTTTTTCAAGATTTGCGGCATTTATCGACACCACGGGGATTTGTTCCATATTCAAATCTTTCAATGCCTTGCGAAGCATTGCAATATAGTTGCTGGCACGACAGCCGCCTCCGGTCTGTGTCATAAATATGGCGGTTTTATCCAAATCATAAGCACCCGATTTCAGAGCGGAAATTATCTGCCCGAGCGCGACTATGGTCGGATAGCAGGCATCATTATTGATGTATCGCAAACCCTCCTCCACCGCATCTTTATTCACGGGCGGCAGCAGCACGGCATTGTAGCCGCCTGAACGTATCGCGGTTTCCAGAAAATTAAAATGAATCGGCGACATCTGCGGCATCAGCAAGGTGTAATCTTTACGCATCTTCTTCGTAAATACCCGTCTGGAAAAACCCTCTCTGCGCTCCACAGGCTTGATTTTTTTGTGTTGCCGCGAGTCCATGGCAGCTTTAAGCGAGCGAATTCTGATGCGCGCCGCACCCAAATTCGACCCCTCATCTATCTTTATAAGGGTGTAAATCTTATTGCATATACGCAGTATCTCATCAACCTGATCCGTAGTGACGGCATCAAGACCGCAACCGAACGAATTCAGCTGAACGAGTTCCACATCATCTCTCGTTCCGGCAAAACTCGCCGCACGATAAAGCCTCGAATGATATGCCCACTGATCGAGAACGCGCACAGGTCTTACTACATCTTTCAGATGAGCAACGCTATCCTCGGTCAACACCGCCATATCAAAGCTCTCTATAACTCTGTCGATACCGTGATTGATCTCGGGATCGATGTGATAAGGACGCCCCGCCAAAATAATCCCCTTTTTGCCCGTTTTTTCGAGATATTCAAGCACCTGCTCACCCGATCGCCTTATATCGGCTTTGAAGCGCTCCGCCTCGCGCCCGGCTTCCGAAACTGCTTCGGCGATTTCTTCCGCCGGAATCGAAAAACGCTCCCCGATATGCTTTATCAGTTCCTCGGTCAATCTGTTCTCATCATCATATGGCAGAAAAGGATGCATAAAATCCACTTGCTCGGCTGCGAAGAGCTCACCCATATTATTCGCGATCACTTCGGGATATGTGGCAACTATAGGGCAGTTATAATGATTCTGGGCATTCCTATCCTCGATTTTTTCATAATTTATGCACGGATAGAATATAAATTTCTCTCCCTCTTTTACGAGCCACTCTATATGCCCATGCACCAGTTTCGCCGGATAACATGCCGTATCCGAAGATATGGTTTCCATGCCGAGCGCATATATGCTCTTGTTCGAGGCGGGGGAGAGCACCACCCGAAAACCCAATTTTGAAAAGAATGTGTGCCAAAACGGGTAATTTTCATACATGTTCAGGACACGCGGAATCCCCACGCTGCCGCGATATGCTTCTTCTTCATCGAGCGAAGTGTAACTGAACAATCGCTTGAATTTATAATCGAACAGATTGGGAACATCGCCACGAGATGTTTGTTTCCCCGCCCCGCGCTCACAGCGATTGCCGGTTATGTGTTTCTCCCCGTCATTAAATATATTCACGGTTAGAAGGCAGTTGTTTTCGCATAGCCCGCAGCGCGCGTTGGCAGTGCGCACTTCAAATTTTTCGAGTTCCGCCGAAGACAGTATGGACGACTTCACAGGCAGGACTGCCGGAGAATCGTTCTCCATTTTGGCAAGCTCTCGCTTAGCGTAAAGCGCCGCCCCATAAGCGCCCATAAGACCCGCAATATCCGGTCTTACGATATCTTTACCGAATATCTTTTCCGTGCTTCTGAGTATTGAATCGTTTAAGAAAGTACCGCCCTGAACGATGATTTTTTCTCCCGCATCATCAACATTGCGCAGCTTTATCACCTTGTAGAGCGCATTTTTTATTACGGAATACGAAAGCCCGGCGGAGATATCTCCTATAGTCGCACCCTCTTTTTGCGCCTGTTTTACTTTCGAATTCATAAATACGGTGCATCGCGTACCGAGATCCACGGGATTTTCCGCGAACAAACCCTCCTGCGCAAAATCGGGAACCGCCATATCCACCGACTTCGCATATGTTTCTATAAAAGAGCCGCAGCCGGAAGAACATGCTTCATTCAGCATGATATTAAAAATCACGCCGTCTTTTATCTCCATGCATTTCATATCCTGCCCGCCGATATCCAGTATAAAATCGACACCGGGCAGGAACTCTTCCGCCGCAACATAATGCGCTACCGTCTCAATCAAGCCGAAATCAGCCTTAAACGCCGCCTTGATAAGGGCCTCACCATAACCCGTAGTGGCCGCTGCCGCTATATATGCCCCCTCGGGGAGCCTCGAATAAAGTTCAAACAGCATGGAACGAACGGCTTCCATCGGTTTCCCCTCATTGCTTTTATAGAAATTGTACAGCAAATTATTTTCCTGATCTATCAGCACGGCTTTGGTAGTGGTCGAGCCCGCATCAATTCCTAAATAGCACGCCCCGCTCGCGGATTCCACGGCTTTTCTTGTGATTTTGTCCCGCTCATGGCGTTCTCTAAACTCAAGATATTCCGCCTCATCTTTGAAAAGCGGCTCCAAATGCTTCGCCTCTTGCAAAACGGAGCTGTCCAAATTTTCTACGGCTTTCATCAATTCTTCGAGTCGTACCGAGTCGTATTTCTCCGCCAAAATTGCAGCCCCGACCGCTACAAAATACTGCGGGTCATTCGGTAAAATCACCTCGTCTGCCGCCAAATTGAGCGTTTCGATAAAGCGTTTGCGCAGCTGCGGCAAAAATGCCAATGGACCGCCTAAAAACGCCACCTTGCCGGTTATCCTGCGCCCGCAGGCAAGACCGCTTATCGTCTGATTTACTACAGCTTGAAAAATTGATGCCGAAATATCCTCAATCGCAGCCCCCTCGTTTATAAGCGGCTGGATATCGGTTTTGGCAAAGACACCGCATCTTGCGGCAATCGGATATATTATATTGTAATTCTCCGCGAATTTATTCAGTCCGGAAGCATCGGTATTCAGAAGTATCGCCATCTGGTCGATAAAAGCGCCCGTTCCGCCCGCGCATGTTCCGTTCATTCTCTGTTCGATCGACTGATCATAGAAAGTGATTTTGGCATCTTCTCCGCCGAGCTCTATTGCCACATCGGTTTCGGGAACCAATTTCTCGACCGCCGAACTGCAGGCTATTACCTCCTGCTCAAACGGTATGCCTAAATTTTCTGAAATAGCGAGTCCCCCTGAACCGGTAATCACAGTTTTGATCGAGATATCACCGAATTCATCATAAAGCCTTTTAAGAAGCTCCGCGACCTTTTCAAATACATTCGACATGTGGCGTTCGTAAACGGAATAAAGGACTTCACCCTCGTTGCCGAGCAAGATGAACTTCACGGTCGTGGAACCGATATCAATACCAAGTCGCACTGCTTTTAATCCTCACTTTTTATCAAATAGAATTTTGGGTAAACCTGTAAGCCGGGTTCTGTTAAAGACAGTCATCTATCTTGGCATTATATTGCTATAATGCTCGAGCGACCTACCTCTCGGGCGGCAGCGGGTACTGCACCTTTTGCCCTGCTTGGTCTTGCTCCGGGTGGGGTTTACACGGCCAATATGTCTCCACATTGCCGGTGAGCTCTTACCTCGCCATTTCACCCTTGCCACGGCATTACCCGTTTCGGCGGTGTGTTTCTGTTGCACTTTCCCTATAGTTACCTACGCCGGACGTTATCCGGCACCCTTGCCCTGCGGAGCCCGGACTTTCCTCATGCAAATGCACGCGACTGCCCGGTTTACCCAAAATCTATATACAATATCATAACGGCTATTGTAACACATTTTCTTATTCAATAATATGATTTCGTGTTCAATAACATAAAAATCACAAAATAGGGGCGAACGGGGAATGCTCGCTTTCCGCAAGCTTAATACACATCCCCTCATCGCTGCTTACATTATACCCTTTATGCGTCAAGGCGGACATCAATTTTTTCATCATATTGTCCGAAAAGATTTTTTCCGTGCCGAAATGCCCCGCATCTATAACTGTAAAATCCCGTTCCACGGCATCAAGTGCTGCATGATATCTCATATCTCCCGTAATCAGGCAATCACACCCCTCGGAAATCGCTTCATCAATGATATCTCCCCCTGCACCCGTGCACACCGCTATTTTATGCAATTTACCCGTGATATCCGGTGATGAGATTCGCATTTCGCTCGCGGGGATATCCAGCCTTTCAGCTATAAATTTTGCAAAATCCTTGACGGATAGCGGCTCCGCAAGCTCCGCCGTCCTGCCTATTCCTCCCGCTATATCCTGCGATTGAGAAAGCCCCAACAATTCAATCAGATAATCGTTGTTCCCCCCGATTGCGGTATCAAAAGATGTGTGCGCCGCATAAAGGGCAATCGAGTTTTCCGCCAGTCTT
>CAUUCX010000070.1:0-5268 GCA_963543615.1 uncultured Eubacteriales bacterium
ATGAGGTGAATTTATGAAAAATTTAAGCAAAACATACGATCCTAAAAGTTTTGAGGACAGAATCTACAAAGCGTGGGAAGACAGCGGTGCTTTTTCGGCAGAAGCCGATTCGGAACGAACCCCATATACAATAGTTATGCCGCCGCCTAATATAACGGGGCAATTGCATATGGGACATGCACTCGATCATATTTTGCAGGATATTTTAATACGATGGAAACGAATGGCGGATTATGAAACATTGTGGCTGCCGGGCAGTGATCATGCGAGCATCGCTACCGAGGTGCGCGTTGTGGATAAATTGCGGGAACAGGGAATAGACAAGGAAAGTTTGGGGCGAGAAAAATTTCTTGAGGCCGCATGGGACTGGAAAAGGGAATTCGGCGGATTGATAAGTCAGCAATGCCGCAAGTTGGGAGATTCCTGCGATTGGAGCAGAGAGCGCTTTACGATGGACGAGGGGTGCAATAAAGCGGTTCGTCATGCCTTTGTGAAATTATACGAAAAAGGCTTGATATATAAAGGCAACAGGCTCATAAACTGGTGCCCCGACTGCGGCACCACTTTGTCGGATGCCGAGGTTGAGCATGAGGATAAAGACGGGAAATACTGGTATTTCAGATATCCTGCGGAGGATGGCGGCGAGGGGATTGTAGTCGCCACATCAAGGCCGGAAACGATGTTCGGTGATGTGGCAATCGCGGTAAATCCGGATGATGAGAGATATAGAGGGCTTGTGGGGAAAAATGTATTGCTGCCGGTTTTGAACAGGAAAATCCCGGTAATCGCCGATCTTTACCCCGATCCGGAGAAGGGAACGGGGGCGGTTAAGATAACTCCGGCACATGATTTTAATGATTTTGAGGTGGGTCAGCGGCATGGACTTGAGATTATTTCCTGCATAGATAAGGAAGCAAAAATGAATGAGTATGCGGGCAAATATGCGGGCATGGACAGGTATGAATGCCGAAAGGCTTGGGTCGCCGAGCTGAAATCGGAGGGATATTTCGTAAAGGAAGAAGACATTGTAATTCCTATCGGCGGTTGTTACAGATGCAATACGGTTGTTGAGCCGATGATTTCGGATCAATGGTTTGTAGCGATGGAAAAACTCACAAGACCTGCGATCAAAGCTGCTGAAAGCGGAGAATTGAATCATGTACCCGAGCGTTTCGAAAAGGTGTACCTGTCATGGCTGGAAAATATTCGGGATTGGTGTATTTCGCGCCAGCTTTGGTGGGGACACAGGATTCCCGCTTATTACTGCGAAGATTGCGGCAATATGATTGTGACGGAGGAAGAACCGACGGCTTGTACCTGCGGGGGGAATTTGAAACAGGATGAAGATGTTCTTGACACATGGTTCTCTTCGGCATTATGGCCGTTTTCCACCTTAGGCTGGCCTGAAAAGACAAAGGATTTGGAGTATTTCTATCCCACATCAGTTCTCGTGACGGGCTATGACATAATATTTTTTTGGGTAGTCAGAATGGTGTTTTCAGCACTCGAAATGACCGGAAAGGTACCGTTCTCACATGTGTATATACACGGTCTTGTAAGAGCTGCCGACGGCAGGAAGATGAGCAAATCGCTGGGTAACGGTATCGACCCGCTCAAGGTAATCGATGATATGGGGGCGGATGCTTTGCGATTCATGCTTGCTACGGGGATTACGCCGGGCAATGATATGCGTTTTAAGGACGACAAATTGGAAGCCGCAAGAAATTTTGCAAATAAGCTGTGGAATGCATCGAGATTTGTGATAATGAATTTGTATGACAATGATGATAATTTGCTGAAAATTGCAGATGAAGCATCTCTTTCCGATGAATCGCTTAAAATTGAGGATAAGTGGATTCTGTCGAGAGTGAGTGAAGCAACGAAATACTGCGACAAAGCACTTGAACGTTTTGATTTGAGCCTGGCGGGTCTACGCGCATATGATGCGATTTGGAACGAGTATTGCGATTGGTATATAGAGTTTGTGAAGCACAGGCTGTATGGGGAAGACGAGGACGATAAGAGCGTTGCACGCTGTGTATTGATAAAGGCGTTAAAGGATTTGTTGAAACTCCTGCAGCCGTTCATGCCGTTTATAACCGAGGAAATATGGGCTATACTTCCTAAAACCGTTGCGGATAATGCGAACAGGTTGAAATCGGAGGCTATCCCATATTCGGATTTCCTTATGTGGCAAAAATGGCCGACAGCGGAAGTTAATGCGGCGCATAAAGATGATGTGGATGCCGTGGAAACGGCGATGGAAATCATTAAAGCGATAAGGAATATCCGTGCGGAAGCGGAAGCTCAACCCGGCAGAAAATTGCGTGCGGCAATGATCCCCACGGATCTTATGCGTGAGCGAATTGACAAGGCAAAAACTCACATAACGAATCTTGCCGGCCTTGCTTCTATAGACTATGTAAGCGAAGAATCACAGCTTGCCGGCGAGATGATGAGCGCAATAATCGACGGTGTGGAAATATTTGTGCCGCTTGATGATCTGGTTGATTTTGAGGTGGAAATTGAACGTTTGCGCAAGGAAAAAACGAAATTGGACGGGGAGGTTGCTCGGGTAAGTGCAATGCTTGCAAATCCGAATTTTGTCGATAAAGCACCTGCCGATAAGGTCAATGCCGAGCGTGAAAAGAAGCAGAAATATGAAGAAATGCTTAAAAAAGTTGTCGACAGACTTACGGCACTGGAGAACAAGTGATTGCAAATAAATATTTGAACTTTTGGGGAATTCAATGAGCGAATTTATTGAAAAAAAATTGGAAAGATATGCGAAATTCGGCAGTGTGTTGGGCTTGGAACGCATGGAAAAGCTGATGAATTCATTCGGCAATCCGCAGGAGAGTTTGAAATGCATTCATATTGCGGGCACCAATGGAAAAGGTTCGGTATCCGCATATATCTATGAAGTTTTGAGGGCTGCGGGTTACAGCGTTGGAATGTTTACATCACCCTATGTAAGGGATTTCAATGAACGCATTCAGGTTGACGGTAAATCAATTACGGATGATGATTGTGAGGAGCTGATCGACAGTATATCTCGCAATGTAGACGATATTTTGGCATCCGGTTGTGATTCACCAACGGAATTTGAAGTGCTGACAGCGATGGCTTTTCTGTATTTTGAGCGAAAGAATGTGGATTTCGCGGTTCTCGAGGTTGGACTTGGAGGAATCGGGGATTCGACCAATATTATCAAAAATCCCTTGATAACGCTTATATCTTCAATTTCATACGACCATATGGACAGGCTCGGCAACAGTATTTCTGAAATTGCGAGGGAAAAAGCGGGGATTTTGAAACCGGGCATTCCCTCGGTGTGCAATATTAAAATTCCCGAAGCGGCTAAAACGGTTGCTCGCCGTGCATATGAAATAGGTGTACCTCTTTATGATGCTGCAAGGATTGAGCCCGCTCATTTTCAGATGAATGCGGATGTAACTTCTTTTGATTTGAACTTATTCGGTTCAAATTATGGTAAAATAGAGTTGTCGATGACAGGAAAACATCAAGTTTCAAATGCAGTGACGGCTCTTACGGCATTGGAGGTTTTGCGAAAAAACGGACATATCAAGCTCAATATCGAGCAGGTGCACAGCGGTATGCTGTTTGCGAAACTGCCTTGTCGTTTTGAAAGATTGAGCAGTAATCCTGAAATCATCGTTGACGGTGCTCACAATCAAGAAGGGGTAGGCGCTCTTGTAAAGAATGTGAGAGCATTATACGGCGGGAAAAAAATATTGTGCGTTTTAGGTATTTTGGCGGATAAGGAATACGAAAAAGCTTGCAATATATTATCCGCTCTTGCTTGTGATTTTGTCGCTGCGGAAGTTGATAATGAGCGGAAATTAAGTCGGCATGTACTGTCTGAAACTTTGAATGAATGCAATCAAAATGTCGTATTTACAGGGCATTTAGAGGAATGTTATGCATATGCAATGAATGAAATGCAATCCGCCAATTATGATCTTTTGATTTTTACGGGATCGCTTTATTTTGCAAGTGCTGTAAGGAGGATATTTACTGATGGAAAAGAATGATGCAAGGGAAAGAGTATTGCTGTTCTACAATCCCAACGCGGGCAACGGCTATTTCAGCAATAATTTGGACTCCATAATCAAGCGTTTCCAAGAGGAGCGACTCGTCACAATCCCGATTCGCGCGGATATGCATAATACTTTGGACACTTTTTTCAAGAGGATAGATCAGAGTAAATACAGGCAGATAATAGTCGCCGGCGGTGACGGGTCGATAAATGTTTGCGTTAATTCCATGATTAAGAAAGGAGTTTCTTTACCGCTTTACATATTCCCTGCAGGTACCGCCAATGATTTTGCATATTATCTTGATTTGCCGAGGGATATAGAGGGCATGATTGATGTCGCACTCGGTGACAATTTTGCATACTCGGATGTAGGAAAGGTGAACGACAAATATTTCATAAATGTAGCGGCACTCGGTACATTGGTCGATGTCAGTCAAAAAACGGATCCGGATTTGAAAAACATTTTAGGGATGCTCTCGTATTACATGAGAGGATTGCAGGAGCTGCCAAATCTCGCGCCCATTCCCATCAAAGTTGAAAGCGAGGAATTTTCAGGTGAGCTTGACATATTCTTTGCGCTCGTGATGAACGGAAAATCCGCGGGCGGCTTCAAAAAACTCTCACCGCTTTCCGATATCAATGACGGACTGCTCGACGTGATCATATTTAAGAGAATGCCTATGTATGAAGTAGCGCCTCTATTTTTCAACACCATTCACGGGCGGCATCAGGACAATAAAAATGTAATTTATTTTAAGACGAATAAATTGAGGATATCCTCGGATTGCGAGTTCGGAACCGATGTGGACGGTGAGAAAGGCGCAAATTTGCCGCTCGAATTTTCAGTACTTGAAAAAAGGCTGAAAATCAGTACCGGTGTGCAGAGGAAAGTATTGTTCGATTGAGAAATTCATTCCGCTTAAATTTGAGGGATTTGAAATGGATTGCAGCGTTAACAAAAATCAACTTAATGCTATTGAAATCAGGCGCACTTCAAATTACGCCAAGCTGGCCGAGATGATGACGGAGAAAGGTTTGGAAATGGATAGCGAGGGTGCGCCCACCGATATTCTGGACTGCTGGGAAGCTGTTGATCGGTCGTGTGACGGACGGCTTGCAGGCGGGGCGATTTTGGGTTTGCGGGCAAATCAATACGTTTTGGACGGCATCGCAACCGAAGACGAGTATCGCGGCATAGGGCTGGGTAC
>CAUUCX010000071.1:0-5261 GCA_963543615.1 uncultured Eubacteriales bacterium
AGCCGTTTGAGATAAAGGCGCGCAGTGTGGTGCTTGAAGCCGATTCCGGCAGCGATTATCCGCTCCAGAAAAAGCGCCACTCCATGGAATTTTTGCGTGAGATAGCGCATTTAAGACCGAGGAGCAACACATTTTCCGCGGTGTTCAGGCTGCGATCCGTCGTGGCGTTCGCCTTGCATGAGTTCTTTAATCAGCGGGGTTTTGTATATGTGCATACCCCGATAATCACGGGAAGCGATTGTGAGGGTGCAGGCGAAATGTTCAGGGTTACAACGCTGCCCCTGGATGATATCCCGAGGGATGATACCGGCGGTATTGATTACGCAAAAGACTTCTTCGGGAAAGAAACGCAGCTTACAGTTTCCGGACAGCTTGAGGGCGAGGCTTTTGCCTTGGCGTTCAGAAAGATATACACATTCGGACCGACATTTCGCGCGGAGAATTCAAATACGGCAAGACATGCTTCGGAGTTTTGGATGGTTGAGCCGGAAATCGCATTTGCCGATCTTGCGGATATTATGGACCTGGCCGAGGATATGATCAAACACTTGATCAATGCGGTGCTTTCGCGCGCCTCGGAGGAAATGAAATTCTTCAATTCATTTATCGACAAGGGATTGATTGAGAGGCTGCAGGCGATTGCATCAGCCGACTTTGCTAAAATCACGTATACCGAGGCGGTGGAAATTTTGGAGAATGCGGAGAGGCCTTTTGAATACCCTGTCAGCTGGGGGGCGGATCTGCAGACCGAGCATGAGAGATATATAACCGAGGAAGTGTTCAAAAAGCCCGTATTCGTAACGGATTATCCTAAAGAGATCAAGGCATTCTACATGCGTGTAAATGATGATGATAAGACCGTTGCAGCCTGCGATCTGCTCGTTCCGGGCGTGGGGGAAATCATAGGCGGTTCGCAAAGGGAGGAACGCTATGATGTGCTTGAGCGCAGAATGTCGGAACTGGGGCTGAATGCTTCGGACTATGATTGGTATATGGACTTGCGCAAATACGGCGGCGTGAAGCATGCGGGATACGGACTCGGATTTGAAAGAATTATAATGTATCTCACGGGGATGTCGAATATAAGAGATGTTCTGCCGTTCCCGCGAACGCCTAAATCCGCGGATTTTTAGGTGAATATCTTTTCGGATTTCTATGCAGTTTTTACTTCGATGATTTGCGTGAAATCAGAGGCAAGGCGATTTGCGAGCTTGCCATGTGTGGCATGTGTGAATGATTATAAAAAGAAGATAGCGGGAGGGAAAAAGTGAGTAACAAGAAGAAAACAAATAAGAAACCCGGCGTTAAGTCGCGCTCGGTGCAAAGTCAATTTAAATCTATGGATTTTAATCCTGCCGGATTAATTAGAGTTGCCGCGATTTCGCCTATGGTGCATGTGGGTAATCCCCATGCGAATGCTGAGGAAATACTGAAAATGATTGAACGAGCGGAGAAGGATCGCGTTGCGATAGCGTGTTTCCCCGAGCGTTGCCTGGTCGGAGCTACCGCCATGGATTCTCTTTTTTCAGCAGAACTCTACAATGCTCAAATGGATGCCCTTGCACGTATAGCAGTGCAAACGGAACACAGCAATATGACTGTTATTTTAGGGATTTTGCAGAAAGTCCCGGGGGGGATCGCCAATGCCGCCGCCATCATGCAGGGCGGGGAACTGGTGGATATAGTATCGGCTTTTTTCAATTCAGGGAACGGCAAGATGCTCTCCGGACTTTCTTCCGGTGCAGCGGGTTCGCCGGACTCGCGATACTTTAAATATCGGAATGATATCCCGATTATTTTCTCGGATCCCAATTCAATTATTTCATTCGCCGTTGAGGTGGGAGATGATTACAAAGAGTATAATTCTCCGGTGCGTTCGCTTGCATTGGGCGGCACTCATATGATATTCAATCCGAGGGCGCAGGCTATGATAGCGGGCGGCAGCGGGATGGAAATTGCAGATATCAATTCGTTTACGAAAAAAACGATCGGCGCATATATCGCGGCGGGAGCGGCAAGCGGAGAATCCGCCACCTACGGTATCTACGGAGGGCATTCATATATCTCGGAAGACGGCGTGATGCTCATTACGAGTCCCGATCCTGAAAATACAGGCGACTGCGTGCAAGATGAGAGTTATATTGTTGCGGATATCAATTTCAAGGCTTTGGAATATAAAAGGTCAAGGGCTGCGATGGGTTCGGATTCCTCTGTAAAATCGCTTGTAGAAGATGGGAAGCTGTTCGTTTCTGAATTGCCGTTGCCGCTGCGGAGATTGTACAATGAGGATCATATCGATGATTCGTTCAGAACATATCACAGAAATCCGTTTTTGCCGTTCGGCGATAATGAAAAAGATAAAAAGTACGCCAAGCTCATGGAAATATTCGAGATGCAGGCTTCGGCGCTTGCAAATCGCATAGCTCATTTGAATGCCGAAAAGGCGGTAATAGGGATATCGGGCGGGCTTGATTCCGCCGCAGCGCTGCTTGTTTCAGTGCGTGCTCTTGAAAAGCTGAAAAGACCGGCTTCGGATATATTGGCGGTGACTATGCCGAGCTTCGGCACATCGAATCGCACATATGAAAATGCAATCAAGCTCATAAAATTGCTAAAAGCCGATTTCCGCGAAATATCGATCAAGGAATCAATATCCTTGCATTTCGATATGATAGGGCATGATCCTAATGTTTATGATTTGACATATGAAAATGCTCAAGCGCGCGAGCGTACGCAGATTCTCATGGATTTGGCGGGCAAAGAGGGCGGATTTGTCGTCGGAACCGGAGATATGTCGGAGTCGGCTTTGGGTTGGTGTACATATGGCGGAGATCACATGTCCATGTACGGGGTCAATGCCGGAGTGCCGAAAACGGTTTTGCAGGAAATGATTCGTTGGTATGCAGATGCGGAGAACGATTGTGAATATTGTAAACGCGGAATAAAGGGACTTTCGGAGATTCTCATAAGCATTGTCGATACACCTGTTTCGCCCGAGCTCGTGCCGGATGAGGGTATTTCCGCTGATGAAAAAGCGGAAAGTCCGGTGCAGAAAACCGAGGATAAGATCGGACCGTATGAGCTCACGGATTTCTTCATGTACCATCATTTCGTAAACGGCGCGGATACCGATGATTTGCTGTACATGGCGGCTCGCGCCTTTGCAGGGAAATATGATATCGGAGAAATAGAAAAATGGATGGATTCGTTTTTCGAAAGAGTTTTTAAGTCGCAGTTCAAGCGCAATTGTGCTCCGGACGGACCGGCTATATTCGAAATGGATTTGATGCCTCACGGAGGCTTGATTTTGCCGAGCGATATCAAGATTTAGGCATTAGTATCATGGGAATATATCAGCCCGGCGAAATCGAAAAAATAAATTTGTATTGTAATCGTATGTGTAAAAAAATCGTGGAGGAAAGTTGAGTATGGAAGTTAAGAAATTGTATATAAACGGAGAGTGGGTCGCATCGCATTCGGATGCCGTTATCGAGGTTGAGTCTCCTATTGATCATCAGATTTTGGGGATAGTTCCCGCCGGAGATGAAGTGGATGTAAATCTTGCCGTAAGCGCGGCAAGGGCGGCATTTGTGCCTTGGTGGGAGCTCGGAAAGGATGCTCGCTGTGAATACCTCATGAAATTCAAGGAAGAACTTACCCGAGCGATGGACGATATCGCCGCGCTCATAGTTCTTGAGCTCGGTACAAATGCGCGCAATGCCGTGGGGATTCACATAAAAGGTTATGTGAATGCCATTCAGGAATATGTGGGCTTTGCGAAGTCCGAAGATTGGTTTTTGAGGGAGAAAGATTATATAATCGCTCGTGAGCCTTTCGGCGTGGTTGCGGGAATTACGCCGTGGAATTATCCGCTCGGACAGATAATCAGCAAAATGGTTCCGGCATTGATAGCGGGAAACACGTTCGTTCTGAAACCGAGCCGGCAAACTCCGCTCACGGCGATCATGATTGCGGAGGCTGCGCACAGGGCGGGGCTCCCAAAGGGCGTATTCAATCTCGTAACGGGGCGAGGCGGCGAAGTCGGTGATGTTTTGGCTAAACACCCCGATGTGGATCTGCTTTCGTTCACGGGTTCCACCGCGGGCGGAAAACAAGTCTATCAAATCGCGGCGGCAACTACCGGTAAAAAGGTGATAATGGAGCTGGGCGGCAAATCGCCGGCGGTATTGCTCGATCCCGACTACTATGAAAAGGGTGTAAAAAATGTTTTGTCGCTCCTGTTCTCAAATGTAGGGCAAACATGTGCGGCATGGAGCAGATTGATAGTGCCTCGCAAGGATTTAAAGCAGATAGAGGAGATGGTCGTTAGGGCATGCGCACGCTTTGAGTTCGGCGATCCGAGAACCGGTGACCGCGTGGTGGGACCTTTAGCCTCAAGAAAACAGTTTGACAAGGTCGCTTCTTATATCTCCAAAGGAGTTGCCGAGGGGGCCAAATTGATTTTAGGAAGAGAATATGAAAGCTATGAGGGGAGCTATCAGATCGGTGCTACGATCTTTTCCGATGTTGATAATTCGATGTCGATAGCGCAGGATGAAATCTTCGGTCCGGTGCTTTGCATCATCCCTTATGATACGGAAGAAGAAGCGTTGGAAATTGCGAATGATACGATCTACGGACTTTCGGGAGTTGTTTTCGGAGAGCCGGAAAAAGCCCTTGAGTTTGCAGGGAAAATTCGCTCCGGAGAGATCAGCATCAACGGCAATTACAGCCGCTATGAAACGCCGTTCGGCGGATACAAGCAATCAGGTATAGGCAGGGAAGGCTCCAAATTCGGACTTGATGAGTATCTCGAAATAAAGACAATACATGTAGGTGAGTGAGTTTGATCAAGAGGGTTGACATATCGCAACTTTTCGTATAGCTTTAAGAGTAGGGGAGTGTACCTTTTTCAGTTTTGTGCGTTTTATTAGTAATGATGAAGCGTTTCGGCTGGTTTATGGGACACCGGAATTTGAATAAAATGATTTGATTTGCTGATAATGAGCAATTATTCCGAGGAGGTTTTAATATGGCTTTTGGTGGCAAAGTTAGAGTTGTGAGAAGTATAGCGCTTGCTATAATTTTGGTCATGATGATGGGCGATTTTTCACTCGCATTTGATCGCACCCGGCATGCGGAAGGCATGCAGGAAAGGAGCAAATTTGCGGCAGAGCAAATGCAGCATGTTGAGAAGCAAGATGAGGCATTGAAATCCGTGAATCCGCTCAATCCGGATCCTCTCGGCGTGCGCAGAAAGC
>CAUUCX010000072.1:0-5095 GCA_963543615.1 uncultured Eubacteriales bacterium
ATACGTGAGGGAGGAAGAACGGTAGGATCCGGAGTGGTAACCGAAATCCTCGGCTAAGCCCAAACAGCATAGCGGTTAATGAATTTTCTGCGCAGCAGTGTAACGACTGTTGCGCTTTTCTTTTTTGTATTCTCGAAGTTTTTTGTGCCGACCCCGAGCTTGTTAAGATGCATGTAACAAAATAAATGCAAAAAGAATGATTTGAGGATGAGATATATCAAGAGTATATATACTATTGTGCAAAATTTGACTCTGAAAACGAGGAATGAATTGTGGTACAATATACGAGACGGATTAAAAGCTGGAGTTTTATGGAGGGTCTTATGGAACTCGGCGTTTTGATAGCGGCTGTTGTCGTTATAGCATGTGTGCTTCTGAATACAATTTCGCATAAGATCGGCGTGCCGGTTCTGTTTGCCTTTATACTTTTAGGAATGTTTTTCGGTGTGGACGGTCTGTTTAAGATAGATTTTAGGGATTTTGTTTTTGCAGAAAATGTATGCACCGTCGCATTGATATTCATAATGTTTTACGGCGGGTTCGGAACTAATTGGAAAGCCGCAAAACCCGTTGCGCTGCAAGCGGGACTCCTTGCCACATGGGGCGTTTTAGGGACTGCCGCACTGACTGCCATATTCTGCCATTTTGCTTTGCATGTATCACTTTTGGACAGCATGTTGATCGGTGCGGTACTAAGCTCTACCGATGCCGCCTCCGTTTTTTCGATATTGCGTTCCAAGAAATTGGGTCTGAAATACAAAACGGCTTCCGTGCTTGAGCTTGAGAGCGGCAGCAATGACCCCATGGCGTATATGCTCACTATTTTAGTGATGAGCATGATGGACGGCGGAGGTGGAGTAGAGGAAGTGCTTCGCATACTGATTTCCCAATTTTTCTTCGGCATCGTTGCGGGAGTGGTGCTCGCCCTTTCCGCCGTTTTCATTCTTTCAAAACTGGATTTCAAGACGGCAGGCTTTGATATGTCTTTTCTCATAGGTATAGCTTTGCTGTCATATTCCCTCGCCGCCGTGGTGCAGGGTAATGGATATCTCGCGGCATATCTTTGCGGGATAATACTCGGCAATTCGAATATAAATAACAAAAAAGCATTGGTGAACTTTTTTGACGGTATAACGGGGCTGATGCAAATGTTGCTGTTTTTCATACTGGGATTATTGTCAAATCCGAGTATGCTTCCCCGCGTTTTTCTGCCTGCACTCGCGCTCATGCTTTTCTTAACCCTTGTCGCCAGAACGATTCCCGTATTTCTGACATTTTTGCCGTTCAGGCGTCCCGTTCGCCAAATGACCTTTATTTCATTCGCGGGGTTAAGGGGGGCGGCATCCATAGTATTTGCTGTAATTGCCACTGTCGGCAGCTCCAATTTGCAATATGATCTGTATCATATAGTTTTCTGTATAGTCTTGCTTTCAATAGCATTTCAGGGGTCATTCCTGTCGTTTTTTGCGAAGAAACTTAAGATGTTAGGCGGTTCCGATGTAATGAGGACATTTACCGACTATTCAGATGAATTGGAAATCGGATTTATCAAAGTGAATGTACCGGAGGGCCATAGCTGGGCGGGCTGCAGGCTGGATGAAATAATTTTACCGCCCGAGAGTCTTATAGTTATGATGTTCCGCGACGGCAAAGAAATGATACCCGACGGCAAAACCGTTGTGCGAACCGGCGATATGATAGTCTTGGCATCATATGAATTTGAAAATGATGATCTGATCTATCTTAAAGAACTCAGAATCAAGCCCACAAGTCACTGGATAGGACTTACAATAAAAGATTTTTCACCGATGAGCGGAGAACTCGTCATAATGATAATACGGGAGGGTCAATCCGTAATCCCGAAAGGGGACACCGTGATTCAAAGCGGGGACATTTTAGTCATAAATTCCAAACATCATTTATAACTTTCAAGCTATGAAAACTTGATCTGCCTGCGCTTCGTGCCGGCTCCCATGCAAATACAAAAACCGTGAGAACTCGTCTCACGGTTTGATGTTTTTGGTTTTCCGGCGAGTAAGTGCCGCATCTAATGTATTTAGAATTATACTCCCAAGTCTATATTCTTCTTGCGGATTTTTACATTCACGATGTAGTAAACGATTCCGATTGCCACCCAGATAACGCCGAGCGTAAATGCTTGCTTGTGGAGATGAATCCATACATAGAATATGATAATCAGTCCGACCAACGGAAGCACCAGATGTTTGAACACCTGACCGCTCTTCTGCTTAAAGAAGAAATGATAAATTACGGCGAAGTGGAGCACTAAGAATCCTGTAAGCGCACCGAAGTTTACGAGCGAACTCAAGTATTCGATATTCGAAGAGAACACGAGAGTAAGCGCAAATGAAAGGATAGCAATGAATATAGTTGCAATATAAGGGGTCTTGAATTTAGGATGAACCTTATTGAGACCCTTTGGCAGCAAATTATCTCTGGACATTGAGAAAATGATTCTGGAAATAGCCGCCTGAGCTGCAAGTGAATTTGCAATACCCCATGCAAAGCCGGTTGCGATCGAGCAAGTCCACATCAATTTAATTCCGCCCGCAACATATGCAACATCATAGAATGCAGTGTCTAAATCCTTAAACGATGTGTAATCAGGCCATACAAGAGTTGCAATATATGTCTGCGAAATGAAGAGTACGCCCACGCCGAGCAATGCGAATACGCATGCTTTTCCTACTCCGTGACCGCCTTCCCTTGCTTCTTCCGCAAGTGTGGAGATACCGTCAAATCCGAGGAAGCTGAGTACCGCAACGGATACCGCGCTCATTACGAGATTCATATTGAAAGTTTCAGGATTGTAGAACGGTTTCAATGTGAATCCGTTTCCTGCCGCACCGCTTGATACGACTACAACACCTGCTATGCAGAATACGATTAAAACAATCAATTCCAAAATCAATACGATTTTATTGAATTTGGCAGTGAATTCGATACCCACTATAT
Organism: uncultured Eubacteriales bacterium; assembly: GCA_963543615.1. GTDB lineage: Bacteria > Bacillota > Clostridia > Peptostreptococcales > Anaerovoracaceae > CAUUCX01. The sequence goes on from CAUUCX010000072.1 coordinate 2,977, forward strand.
TGATGACTGTATTTATAAGGATGAATCCTACTATCCATACCAGTCCCGGAACTCCCGGAATGATTGCGCCGAGTGCTGCCGCGCTGACAACGTAGAGCAGTGTCGGAACAAGTATATAGTCCGAAAGCATCGTCCAGCCTGCTACGAAGCCCACCGCATTTCCCAATGTGTGCGTCGCATATGCATAAACCGAACCCGCAATAGGCACGGCTTCCGCCATTCTCCAGTAGCTGAATGCCGTAAAAATCATGCCTGCCATACCGATCAAATATGCGAGCGGAACCATCCCGCCCGAATTTTCGGCAACAAAGCCGTAAATCCCGAAAGGCGCAATAGGAACCATGAAAATCAAGCCGTAAATTACAAGGTCGCTCGTTTTCAACACTCTGTTTAACTGCTGGCTGTACCCGAAATCCTCCAGGCTGGCGGTTTTTCTCGCCACTTCATTATTGTTTGCCATTTTAACCCTCCAATACTTTAAGCATTAAAAAAACGTATATTATAATTTCACTTAAGAAAATTATAAGCTAAATCGAAAGCTCGCCGACTATTGATTTGTCCACCACAAAGCGCATGGTCTTGAGCGGATCCACAACTTGGCATACTTCAAGATTGCCCGCCAAGCTCATGAGCATGGTCACCTCATTCGGCTCCAAATCCATTCTCGCATTGAGGAATCCAAACATTTCTATCGTTGCTTCTTCCGCCGCCTGATCCAGATTTTCGCAAGAGGCGATAACCGACCATGTATTCGCATTTTCGAGCATCGGATACTTCGTCGCTTTCTCTTTTATCAGATCAACGACCACCGTTACTTTTGCGGGAATTTCGAGCCCGGAAACGCCGATTTCACCATCTCCCATTGTCGCATGAACATCACCGAGTCCAAGCAATGCGCCCGGTGCGCTTACAGGCAGGTAAACGGTTGCGCCCTCGGTAACCATGGTATTATCCATATTTCCGCCGTGACAACCCGGTGTGCCCGTATTTATTGATGTGCCGTCGGGGGCTACGCCGATTACGCCGATCATCTTTCTGAGGGGGATTTTTATTTTATCCGTGAATGAGGCAAAATCACCGTCGATCTTCACGATTTTTGTCGAAACGCCTTGAAGTTCTTTCGCTAAAACGCCCATACCCTCTCCGGCAACCACCGTTCCTTTTTCGTCCAATTCTATGGATTTGATTTGAACTTTAAGCAGATCTCCCGCTTCAGCGCCTTCAATGAATACCGGTCCTGTTGCGGGATTGATTCTGTCCCAGTCGAGTGCTTCCATCTTGTCTTCCGGGGAACGCAGCTGATTGCAGAAGCAGTCAAATGTTTCAAATGTAAGTTCACTGCCGGGGGCTACGGTCGCCGCAGCTTTGTTGTCCGGTGAAAATGCGTAGATTACATCTTTGCTCGAAATCTTCATAAATTGTCCTTTCTCGTTTCTCTGCAAGGCTCGATTCTATTGTAGTGATGCGCCGGAGTGGCGAATATATAGGCAGAGGCAAACGTGATGCATATACTAAATTTTAATTTGATAAAATATAAAAGCAATTTTACTAAATAAAAACAGAAATTGCAAGGCTTTTGACAAAATTTGTATGAATTTCAAGGAGGAGAAAAGGCGTATAATTATACGCCTTACAGCGAAAAGCAACAGTTTTGTGGTATAATACATATTAGTAACACACGGCGGGTGGCGGGTGTAGATAGAGAGTAGCAGAGCTTAGAGATTATAGGATATCGGGAGAAATTTACATTGGATTATTTGAAAAATTTGAATGAAGAGCAACGAGAAGCGGTGCTGCACGATGACGGGCCGCTTTTGATATTGGCGGGCGCAGGCAGCGGGAAAACTGCAACGATGACGAGGCGCATAGCCAGGCTTATTATGGAAAAAGAAGTGGATCCGTATAATATACTTGCGGTGACTTTTACAAACAAAGCCGCGGAGGAAATGCGCCGTAGAGTAACGGATCTTGTCGGTGAGGGTGTGAATATGTGGATATTGACATTCCACTCGGCATGTTTGCGCATATTGCGGGCGAATGCCGAAAAGACAGGGTATGCTCCGGAATTTACCGTCTATGACCCGCAGGATCAGTTGGCGCTGATAAGAAAGATAATGAA
>CAUUCX010000073.1:0-5079 GCA_963543615.1 uncultured Eubacteriales bacterium
CGATATGGATGGAATGTTCCGCATCGTCGATTTACCCGGCTACGGCTATGCTCGCGTTTCAAAATCAATTTCCGCGGAATGGGGGAAGATGATAGAGCGCTATATAGAAAATCGCGAAAATTTGGCGGCAGTCGCCATGCTCGTCGATATACGTCATGACCCGAGCGATTTGGATATTATGATGTCGGATTATTTGAAATATCATGGCTTCGACATGCTTGTGGTTGCAACAAAAGCAGATAAGATTTCAAGGAATCGGATAAAGAAGAATGTCCAAAATATTCGTGAAAAGCTTGAACTTGCCGATGCCGACATAGTGATTCCGGTTTCATCGCTTACGGGAGACGGTTGCGATTTGTTGATGGATTGCATAACGAAGATAGGAATAGGGACGAAATGAACTACATAAGTTTAAGAGTCATATTAAAGCGATTAAGAGCGATTCGGGCGATGATGAAATCTCCTGAAGTTTCCAAGTGGAAAAAAGCCTTGGTGATCTTCGGTATTGTGTATTTGTTCCTGCCTATTGATTTGATTCCGCCGTTTTTATTCCCCTTCGGTTTTGTGGATGATTTGATATTGTGGATATTTATAATTCTGCATTTGAAAGACACATTGGACAGGTTTTGGCTCGGAGATAAAATTTCTGATAGAAAAAATGACATTGATGATATAGAATTTGAGGTGGAGGATTCTTCATCCGAGTCGACAGAATCCTGATTTGGTGAAGATTTTCAAGAGTATTGAATTGTAGATATTGAAAGGGCGAGTATACATGTGTGAAGTGGTGGGAAAGGTCATTGTCGATGAGGCGCAGATAAGGCAGCGCGCAAAGGAGATAGGCGCGCAGATTACCGAGGAGTTTAAGGGCGAGGAAGTGATAATCGTCGGCATTTTGAAAGGGGCCGTTGTATGGATGGCGGATTTGATAAAGGCTGTTGATCTTCCCGTAAAATTGGATTTTATGGTTGTAAGCAGTTATGGAGCTTCGACAAAAACATCCGGAATTGTCAAAATTGTCAAAGATTTGGATGTCGATATCGAGGGGAAAAATGTGATAATCGTTGAAGATATCGTCGATTCGGGCATTACGCTCAGCTATCTCAAGCGATATTTTGAAAGCAGATTGCCGAAATGCGTTAAAATATGTTCTCTGCTCGATAAACCGCTCGGGCGCAAGGTTGAATTGAAAGCTGATTATGTCGGCTTTAAAGTCGGCAATCATTTCATAATAGGATATGGTTTGGACTACGATCAGAGCTACAGGAATTTGCCTTATATCACTTGTCTTGATGAGGCTGAACCCGCGGAGGTTCTGCTGAAATAGCAATGTGTGATAATATTAAAGTATTTTTCAGTTTGTTTTACAAAGGAGAGCGAAATGGGATATAAAGTAAAAATCGGATTGTCAAATAAGCATGTGCATTTATGTCGTGAACATCTCGATATCCTGTTCGGAGAAGGGCATGAGCTTACACCGATCAAGGATCTCGGACAGCCGGGACAATATGCTTGTGATGAAAAAGTCGATATAGTCGGTCCTAAGGGAACGCTGAAAGGCGTTCGGATTTTAGGGCCGCTCAGACCGGTTACACAGGTAGAGGTATCCATGACGGATGCCAGAACCATAGGACTGAAAGCGCCTTTGAGGGAATCCGGAGATTTGGACGGGACCCCCGGCTGTATTCTGATAGGCCCTGCTGGCGAGTTGGAATTGGAGACCGGCGTTATCGTGGCATCAAGACATGTGCATCTTTCTCCGGAGCAGGCGGCGGAAGCAGGGTTAAAGGATAAGGATATCGTTTCTCTCAAAATAGAAGGAGATAGAGGAGTGATATTTAATAACGCATTGGTGAGAGTCAGCCCCAAGTTCTTGGCGGAATGTCATCTCGATACGGATGAGGGAAATGCTGCCGGTTGCGGACCCGATGCAGTTTGTGAGTTGATAAAACAATGAGATATTAAGAGCGCTCGCTGCGCTCGTTGTTGGTGATTGCTTGAGGTGAAGAAATGCATATGCGTTTTGGAAAGAAAAAAACCGTATTTGCGGCATGTCTTTTCCTTGCGCTTGTTCTGCTTTTGAGTATGGTGCTGAATGCCTGCAATGAAAAAGGTCAGAGCGGCGGAACAATAGACGAGCCGGAAATCACACCCGAATATTTGGCGGGAGAATATGCGGAACAACTCGTTCGCGACGGCGCTTCGGTGATTTTGGGGACTTTCGATGTCCAAGAAGAGGATTCCGATGTGCCGTGGATAACGATACATGAAAAGAGTATAGTGCAGGATCCCGCATCTGATGACGGATATTATATCTCCGATAAGAATTTGAGTTATGATTATCAGATCTCGGATAATGTGAGAGTCACTTTTGTTATGGGAAACGACAGCTTGGTTACGGTTTTGGATAAGAAGAATTTTATTGATGCCGTCCTTGATGATCGTGAAGCCAACAAGACCGATCCCGATTACAAGGATAAGAAGCTATATGAGTTTTACGTAATGGGCGATCAGGTCGAGTTGATTCTTGCGCAAGAATTATAGGCTCGAGGGGAATAGATGTTTCATTTTTTGAATACAAATGTGCCACAAAGCGTGGCATTTTATATAGCGGGAGTGCCGATTATGTGGTATGCGATATGTATCGCTGTCGGTATGCTCGCGGGCACCCTGCTTATGTATATAAGGGCTTCACGATATCGCATAAAAGGCGATGATGTTTTGGAGTTTTTTATCGTTTGCATTCCCGCAGCGATTATCGGCGCACGCCTGTATTATGTCGCATTTAATTGGGATTATTATAGCGGAGATCTTATGGAAATCCTGAATATCAGGCATGGCGGACTCGCAATTCACGGGGGCTTGATATTCGGAATATTTGCCGCAGTTTTACTCGCAAAGAAAAAGTCGATCTCGATATTCTCCCTATTGGATTTGATCATGCCGTCTGTGGCGTTGGGGCAGGCGATAGGGCGCTGGGGAAATTATTTCAATATGGAGGCGCATGGCGGCGCGACCGATCTTCCATGGGGGATCCCGGTAGGCGGGCAGCTGGTGCATCCTACATTTCTGTATGAATCCTTGTGGTGTCTTGCAATCTGCGGTATATTGATAGCGGTTGACAGAAAAAAACGTTTTCGCGGGCAAATTTTTTTGCTGTACTGGATTTTGTATTCGATAGAGCGATTTTTTGTTGAGGGGTTGAGAACCGACAGCCTGATGATAGGAGAGTATCGGCAGGCACAGGTCTTGAGTGCCGTGGCTTTTGTGATATCCGTGCTCGTATATCTGATCCTGTATCATCGTGAAAGCGGAAAAGTGCGGAGAAAACGCTGAATGCTTAAATTATTATGAAGGAGATATAAGTAAATGAAATTAGGAATCGTGGGATTGCCGAATGTGGGCAAAAGTACATTATTCAATGCGATTACAAAGGCGGGTGCGGAGGCTGCAAATTATCCGTTTTGCACTATAGATCCCAATGTCGGCGTTGTTACGGTGCCCGATGAAAGAATTGATACACTGCACAAAATATACAATTCAAAGAAAAAGATATATACCACCATTGAATTCTACGATATAGCGGGACTTGTGAAAGGAGCTTCCAAGGGGGAAGGACTCGGCAATAAGTTTTTGGGGCATATTCGCGAGGTTGCGGCGATAATTCACGTGGTGAGATGTTTTGACGATGATAATATCGTTCATGTCAGCGGCAGGATAGATCCGCTCGACGATATTGAAACCATAAATTTAGAGCTGATTTTTGCGGATTTGGAATTTCTCGAGAGGCAAATCGCCAAGGTTGAAAAAAATCTTAAAGCCGACAAGAAGTTCAAGGAAGAAGCGGAACTGCTCAAAAGAATTTCGGAGTTTCTGCAAGGCGGCAAATCCGCTCGTGCTATGGAACTTACCGAGGATGAGGCCGCATATGTTAAAGATCTGAATCTGTTGTCCTATAAACCCGTAATCTATGTTGCGAATGTCAGTGAAGATGAACTTGGCAATGCCGATGAAAATCCTCATATCCGGACTGTGCGGGAATATGCCGCATCCGAATCATCGGAAGCCGTAGTAATATGTGCCGGAATTGAAAATGAAATTGCACAGTTTGATGAAGATGAGAAGATGGAATTTCTGCAGGAGCTTGGATTGGGCGAATCCGGGCTCGACAGCTTGATTAAAAGCTCCTACAGGCTCTTGGATTTGATTTCATTTCTTACGGCAGGTGAGCCGGAGGTAAGGGCATGGACGATAAGAAACGGCACAAAAGCGCCGCAGGCGGCAGGGAAAATCCATACGGATTTTGAGCGAGGTTTTATTCGAGCCGAAACCGTTGCCTATGACAAGCTGATCGCCGAGTGTGAGGGAAGCTTGGTGAAGGCAAAGGAAAAGGGGCTGATGAGAGCCGAGGGCAAGGATTATGTCGTTAAAGACGGAGATGTAATCCATTTCCTGTTCAATGTCTGATTGGGCGAGCTTTTTTATCGTTCTCGGAGACATCGGCTTATTTTTGCCTACGCGGCACTTTTATCAATTTGCGTTTTGATCGGCGTTTTTGCTATCACCGTCCACAGCAACGGGATCAATACGATTTGCAGAGGAATGTCGATCAGTCCTTTCACCAGCCTTACCGGCATGAGTGCTAAATAAGAATCATCAAATAAAATGCCGAGCCATAGGGTATCAAGCCCCACTCTTATCGCAACAACCATGATGGAAGCCGCCACCAGATTTGAGCTGCGCGGACCGCACTTATGCAGGAATGAACCGTATACGATCCCGGTCAAAAAAACCGTAAGTGTGAATCCCGGGAAAAAGGGGCCGGTCGGGAAAAGCGTTGCGCCGATGAGATCGCCTGCGGCATATGACAAGCCCGCCGTGAGCGGACCGTACATTATTCCGAGCATTGCGATCGGGAGAAAACCTAAACCGATTCTGGCAAACGGTGTGTGGATAGATAAAAATCGTGTCAGCACAACTTCGATAGCCACAAACATAGCTATGATTACCAATTTGCGCGTTAAATTGTTTTTTTCCATAAAAAAACTCCTTTCTCATAATAAAAACCGAGCGAAGACC
>CAUUCX010000074.1:0-5020 GCA_963543615.1 uncultured Eubacteriales bacterium
TTATGGAGAGTGCATATTTTCGTATGAGCTCAAAAGGAGATAATTTGGATAAATCCTCCGGGATTATTCTGTCTAAAACATTGGTGTAGAGATCACTTACGAGCTCCTCATAAATCGCTTTTTTATTCGGGAAATAATTGTATACCGAACCTATGGCTATATCAGCCGCTTTTGCAATTTCATTGGTGCTTACATTGGCATAACCCTTTTCGGAAAACAAAAAAAGTGCAGTTCGTTTTATAAGCATTTTCTTTTCAATGCTTCGCTTCTGTTTAGGAATACTTATCTTTTTTGAATCCATTTATTTCACCATCCATCGGCATTTTGTGCAATATCAACGCATTTGCATTTTCGTTACAGCTTCCCGCTTCACATTAATTATGCCACATTAAATCAAGATAAGCAAGAATATGAGTTATTGCTCATATTATCTTGACAAAAGGTTAGTCATGTATAATAATATGTAATATGAGTTGCCGCTCATATTATTCATGCATTTGATACAAGTGGGTGATTGGGCGGAAAATGCACAGAATTTATGAGGAGGTGGAGCATATGGGTTTTATCAGTTTTAAGAGTGTGACAAGGGAGTATCAAAACGGGAAACAAAATATAAAGGCGTTAGATAATGTCACTTTGAATATCGAGCAGGGAAAGTTTACGGTGATTTTAGGACCGTCCGGCTCGGGGAAGTCTACTTTTCTGAATCTTTTAGGCGGGATGGATTATGTGACTGCGGGGGAGATCTATGTGGGGGATAAAAAGGTTTCAGGTCTGAACGAGAAAGAAAGAACGCTTTATCGCAGGCGGGACATCGGATTCGTATTTCAGTTCTATAATCTGATTCCTACGCTCACGGCTTACGAAAATGTAGATATGGTATCAAAATTATCCAAAGATTCGATTAGTGCGGAATCCGCACTGGAAGCGGTGGGGCTTGAGGACCGCGCAGACAATTTGCCCTCACAGATGTCGGGCGGGGAATTGCAGAGAGTATCCATAGCGCGAGCCATCTGCAAAAATCCGAAACTTCTGCTGTGTGATGAACCTACGGCGGCGCTTGACAGTGAAACAGGTAAAAAAGTATTGATCATGCTGCAATCCATGGTACAGAAGTATAACAGTGCGGTAGTGCTTGTTACACATAATACGGCGCTGGCACCCACTGCGGACCGATTGGTGCGCCTTAAAGACGGTAAAATCAGTGAAATTGTGAATAATGAAAAGCCCGTTTCTATGGAGGAGGTTGCGTGGTAATGAAATATTTGAACAGAAAATTCCGCAAAGACTTCTTGCAATTGTGGCCGCAATTCATTTCGGTTCTTGTAATGGCGGCTCTGTCGGTCGCCATATACTGCGGTATGAGCTCCGTATGGAGCGGTATGAATCAATCCTATTCGGAGTATAAAGAGAAAACAAATTTGGCAGATGCTTACATTGCGGGAATGCGCATAGAAGAAGCTGATATAGAGCGAATCAAAGAATTGGATTATATTTCGGATGCGGAAGCTTCCATGTTGCTTAAATATGATGTTGATATCGACAAGATCGAATCGGATATTTATGTGACATCCTTTAACAAAAACACTAAAAGCGTATTGAATCCGCTTGTCGTAAAGGGGAAAGGGCTGAATCCCGACGATGATGGGATCTGGATCGATGCGGATTATGCCAAAGCACATGATCTGAAAATCGGTGACAGGATTTTGATAAAATATAATGGAATTGAAAAAAAAGTGAAGATATTGGGAACGGTTCTCCATGCCGAAAACGCTTATTTCGTTACATCCTACTCCGAAACCGTGCCGGATCATACCGCTCACGGATATGCATATATGAATGAAAAATATATAAAAAAAATTATGGGTGCAATTTCATATAATCAAGTAAGACTTGATCTGTCCGATAATTCCGTTTCAAAGGTTAAAATGCAGGAAGATATCATGGGAATCATGGGGGAATCCTTTTCATCTTTCGCTATGATGAAAGATAAAACTTCAGTCGTTCAGGTGGAAAATGAAATCAAGCAGATAAAAAAAATGGCGCTTCTGTTTTCAGTCGTGTTTGTGCTGCTGTCAATTCTTTCGATCTATACCACGATGAGCAGATTGATCGGGAATCAGATGGTGGAAATCGGAACTTTGAAATCTTTAGGGTTTTACGATCGTCAGATTTATCTGCACTATGGCATGTACGGTTTTTTAGTGGCGCTTTTGGGCAGTATTTTGGGCATGATTTTAGGGTTGAATTTGGTTGCAAATATGGTCTTGGATATTAAGAAAGCGACTCTGACTTTACCCGTATGGAAGAAAGTTGTGGGAGCGGACAGTCTTTTACTACTTTTCCTTATGATATTCATATGTACTTTTGCCGCGATAGTTACGACGAAAAAGGCGATCAGGAATAATCCGTCGCTCACCATACGCGGTATTATGGAAAGTAAATCGGATATAAGCAAAAAACAGAAAAGGAGAAAATTGCCATATGATGTGATATGGACGATGAGAAGTATGAAAATGCATCCCGGGCGAACGGCGATGAGTATAATAGCTGTTATCGGAAGTACCGTTTTGATGGTTGCCGGGCTCGGGGTATGGGACTCTCTAAATAATTCTTACGAGCAGGTCTATAAAGAGGAATTTCGCTATGAATATGTTGGACAGCTTGCTCCCGTTTCTTATGCTGAAATCAGTGAAACATTCGATTCATATAATGTGCAGTTCTCACGAGTCGAATCCGTGGATTTTGAATATAACGGAAAGGAGATGGAAGGAGTTTTGTCCATCCTGAATTCGGGGGATATGATTCGCCTGGCGGATGATGTGAGTGGCGATGAGATCAATTTGGAAGAGGAAGAGGCGGTCATAGCCGCGCAGCTGGCAAATAAGCTTTCAGTGGGAGTGGGGGGAACTATCGAGTATAAAACCTTGGATTCACCGAAAGCTCAAAAAGTTGTCATCAGTGCTGTAGCCGATGCTAAAATGCCGCAAGGGATATTCCTTCATAAAGACAAGGTCAACGACTTTATCCCGAACACGATATATATCGGTGATATTAACGCATACAATAAGGCGCAAGATGAAAAAAGGGTAGGGAATATCATGTCGATCAAGGAACAAAAGGATAATATGCACGAGATGATGGACAGCGTGCATTCAATTACATATATTCTGATTTTGGCTTCATTCGTTCTTTCCGCTGTTATCCTTTATAATTTGGGGGTTCTGTCCTGCCTGGAGAGATACCGTGAATATGCGACCATGAAAGTTATCGGTTTTTTAAATCGAGAAATCAAAGCGCTGATACTGAAAGAAAGCATCTTCAATCTTTTGATAGGACTTGCAGTCGGCATTCCGCTCAGCTTGAGATTTTTGGAACTTTATATAGGTGTAGTTTCAATGAAGAGTATGGAATGGGAGCCGCAGATAACAACAGGGCATTTTATTACGGTAATCGGTGCGGTAATCGCTTTTTCAATGCTGGTGAATTTGATAGTGCTTGCAAAGATTAGAAAAATAGATATGGTGGAATCCTTAAAATCGGTAGAATAGTCCCGTTTACGCGCATTCTACAATATCACTTATTGATCTTCCATTGTCGGATGTGCTCGTATTTCCGTTTGTGGTTTTGTATGAGTTGGTTAAGTCACGTGATTAAAATACCACCGCTTGGATAATATCCACATTTCTCACGAAATCATGATACAATATAGAAAGGATGAGATAGATTTTAAAACAGAAACAGAGAAAACATATTGTTGGGGCTCTTTATTTTAGAGGAAAATGCTTATGAATAAAACGAATGCTATGCGCATATTGGATAAACTGAAAATCGAATACAAGATTATCGAATATGATACCGCAGACGGTCTTATCGACGGGATGAATGTGGCTGAAAAAACGGGATTGAGTCCCTCAAGGCTGTGCAAAACCTTGGTATGCCGAGGGAAAGAAGGGCATTATGTGTATATCCTGCCGGTCAATGCTTCTCTCGATTTGAAAGCGGCAGCTCATGCAGCAAATGAAAAGAAGATAGAAATGCTGCCGCAAAAGGATTTGAAAGCTTTGACAGGGTATGTACACGGGGGATGCTCCCCTTTAGGGATGAAGAAAGCATTTCCGACATACATTGATGCAGCTGTGAAAAAACATGAAAGAATTTCAGTGAGCGGAGGAGCCATAGGGATACAAATTCAACTGAATCCATTGGATTTACAGCGCTCTATTGATGCGCAATTTGCGGAGCTTACGCAAAAATAATCACAGAATACTAATCGAATGATAGGGGAGAAAGTGAGGTTCGGCGTGAAATCGAAAGAACGGGGAGAATATCTAATAATCAATGTTCGAGCGGGTGATTCAACCGAATCACATATGGAAGTGATTCGCGGAGGAGTGGCCGAGATGCATGCGGATATAATTGTCAATGCCGCGAATAAAAGTTTGCTCGGGGGTGGTGGCGTTGACGGAGCGATTCATGCTGCGGCAGGCCCTGAACTCTTGAGGGAATGCAGGACATTAAACGGTTGTGCTACAGGAGATGCAAAAATAACGGGAGCATATAATCTCACAAATGCCAAGTATATAGTTCATACTGTAGGACCGGTATACAGCGGAAGTGAATCCGATGCACTTCTCCTTTCGTCCTGTTACAGCAATTCACTGAATTTGGCATATCGCAATAAATGCGAAAGCATTGCTTTTCCATGCATATCTACAGGTGTATACGGATATCCCGTTGAGAAAGCTGCGGAAATTGCATGGACAACGGTGTTAAAATGGCTTCATGAGCATGATACTGCAATGCATGTATATTTTTGTTGTTTTAATGATAGAGAATTTGAAGTGTATAGGGATTTGGCGGAGAATCCACTTGAATCTATTGAAATGAGTTGACTGCGAAGACGGATAGGAATGGATAAATGGAGCGGAAGCGATTTCACAAAAGCTTAAAACAGATTTATATTAACGGGTCGGATTTTGATGTTTAGGGAAGAATAAGATGTTTTACAAGTATATAT
>CAUUCX010000075.1:0-5001 GCA_963543615.1 uncultured Eubacteriales bacterium
ACAAGGCTTGGATCTACAAAGTCTCCTTCGCCCGAAACTTTTTCCCATTTTAAAAGTATCTTCCCGGGATCAGGAGCCGCAACTACGGGAAGTATCTCATTCTTCATTGCCACTACAGGATTTTGGGCACAGCCTTCCTTGAAGAAAAATCCTGTTCCTCCCGCAGCGCCTTGCATAGTTACCTCCACAAAATCGCCTGCCTCATCCCCCACTTGAATAAAGCTTCCGTTGTACTCCCATAAAGCAGGATTGTCCTTATGCACTCCGTCCTCTACGAGATATTTCCCCGCTCCAAGATGTTTGTGGTTGATATCGCTAAGGCCAAGTGCAGGTGCCCCGGCTTCGCTATAAAAAGTTCCGCCTCTTACCTCCCCGGTAGTCACATCATAGTCGGGAGATTCCCATGCACTGCTTTCAACTGAAATAAATGTTCCATCTTCTATAACAACTTCCGGAGCATTGAGATCCTGTTTACTTTCAGAACGTATCGCTTCACCTCTGACAGACCTAAAATAGCCGCCCTTGATTAGAACCTTACCACCGGCAGTAAGCTCACCTATATACACTACAGATGCAGCATCGCCGAAAACCATATATCTTCCCCCATCTATGGTAAGTGCACCGTCTTGCATAGAGAAAGTACTCCAATTCAGCGATTTGATTTCACTGCCATCCTTACTGCCGTCGACTTTCAGGTCTGCACCGGCAGGTACACAAATTTCACCTGTATTTTTCAATTCAATTTTGTGACCGTTCAATTCCAGCGTCTTATTCCCGTTAACGGCAATACCAGCGTCATAAACCACATCCGCGGCAAGTTTAACGGTTTTATCCCCTGCCGCTTCCAGCTCGGCTTTCAGTTCCGCCCCCGTCGAAACATTCACATCATCTGCAAACGACGGCAGTGCCGAGGCGGGCAGCATGCCGATAGCAAGTACCGCCGCAAGAAGCCATACCAAAAAACTGTTTTTCCTCTTTTTCATAAGATCTCCTCCCTTTACATATAAAAAGTGCCGGTCAAAGAGACACAATGCCTCTCACCCGACACAAGAATACAAAGCCCCAAAAAACTTTGGAGAATCCCAAATATTAAGCTGGTCTGTAAAATTATCCGCCTTGAGAATCACCTTGTCAACCTCTCTCACCGTCTTCAGATTTTACTTTTACATAGTGAACTTACTTTTATCAGTCGCCTGATTTACTAAATAATACACAAAATCCCCATCCCCTGTCAAGCATTATAAGGTCAAAATCTTGAGGTGAATTTCTATTTATGCGAGCGGGGCATGCGGCTATTGTCCCATCTGTTTTGCAACTTCGGCGGCAAAATCTTCCTCCTCTTTTTCTATGCCGTCTCCTACCAGATAGCGAACCATGTCCACAACCTCAACGGACTGACCGATCTCTTTTGCCGCATTTTCAACATACTGCTTAACAGTAAGATCATTATCCTTTACAAATTTCTGCTCAAGCAGGCATACCTCTTTCAATTCTTTTTTGAGCTTGCCTTCTACGATTTTATCCACGAGCTCGGGCTTGCCCCCCTCGTTTATTACAAGCTGACGAAGTATCTTTTTCTCATGCTCGATATACTCTGAATCCACATCGTTACTGCTCAAAAACGAAGGATTCATAGATGCGATTTGCATGGCAACATCCTTGCCTACAGTCTCCACTGCAGATAAATCCGCATCCGTTTTCAATCCCACGAGCGCACCTATCGTTCCGCCGCCATGAATGTATCCTACATATTTACATCCGGCATCTGCCATTTTGCAAAAACGTCTGACACTCATATTTTCACCGATCTTTGCGATCTTATTGTTCAACTCGTCCTGCACCGACACAGCACCGTCATAGCTCTGTGCAAGAAACGCTTCCATATCGCCGCAAGCGCAGTCGCAATTCAATGCGAGATCCGCAAGCTTCTCAACAAAGGCGACAAATTCCTCATTTTTAGCAACAAAATCCGTTTCGGAATTCACCTCAACGATAGCCGCTTTGGAATTGTCGGGCGCGAATGCCAATCTTACAAGTCCCTGTGCCGCAACTCTATTCGCTTTTTTGGCGGCTTTTGCAAGCCCTTTTTCCCTAAGCGCTTCTACCGCTTTATCCATATCTCCGTCACATTCAACGAGAGCATTCTTACAATCCATCATGCCCGCGCCGGTCATCTCGCGGAGTTCCTTTACCATACTTGCCGATATAGCCATATCTGCCTCCTAACTTCAATAATTCAATAACAATATATTTTAAAACTCGTTTACTCCTCGTCAACCGAATCCTCATCCGTTTCAGGTTCATCAACCGAATCTTCATTCGATTCGGACTCCTCAACAAGAGCATTTTCATCATCTATCGTTTCAGTATCGTCAAAGCTCTCACCTTGATTTGCCTCGATAACTGCATCCGCCATGCTTGCAGCGATCAACCTGACAGCCCTGATCGCATCGTCATTTGCCGGGATAACATAATCAACATCGTCCGGGTCACAATTCGTATCAACCATGCCTATGATCGGAATTCCAAGTATTCTCGCTTCTTTAATTGCGATTCTTTCTTTTTTAGGATCTACAACAAACAGCGCTGCCGGCATACCCGGCATATCTTTGATACCGCCGAGGAATTTCTCAAGTTTCTCCGCTTCCAAATTGAGCTTTATTACCTCTTTTTTTGAAAGCTTTTCGAATATCCCGTCTTCTTCCATTCTGTGAATTTCATCAAGTCGCTTGATTCTCTGTGAAATTGTCTTGTAGTTTGTGAGCATTCCGCCAAGCCAACGCTCGTTGACATAATACATACCGCAGCGTTTCGCTTCAGCTTCCACAGCTTGCCGCGCCTGACGTTTAGTGCCTACAAACAAAATCGGTCTGCCCGTTGATGCAACTTCTTTCATGAACGTATATGCTTCATCAATTTTTGCAACGGTTTTTTGAAGATCTATGATATAGATACCATTTCTCTCCGTAAAGATGTATGGAGCCATTTTAGGATTCCATCTTCTGGTCTGGTGTCCGAAATGCACACCCGCTTCAAGTAATTGTTTCATTGAAATAACTGACATATTTACCTCCTTGGTTATTCCCTCCGGCATATATCTCCCGGGAAAGACCCTAACCGGGCACCTCTTTCCAAAGTCATATGCCGTGTGTAATCACCTGCGCAACGTGCGCAAGCTATATAAGTTTACTACATAGCATTGAAAAAGGCAATACAAAACGGCGTGAATTTCCCTGAATCCCGGGAATTGTCAAATAAAGGGTCTCACTTGAGATTACAGGCAACCAAAAGGTCACGCATTGCGTGACCCTTTATAAAAGCAATATTAAGCAATTTTTAATTGCCGGAGCGAGCCCTCAATGTATCGGACTGCATACCGAAAGTTCCCGATATTATAAAGCCTTAACCGGGGCTTCCAAATCGAGCAGACGACTGAAAATGGTAGCCGCTTCCGCGCGCGTTACAGCTGCGGAAGGATCAAAAACATTTCCATCTCTGCCCTTAAGCAGATCGGCTTTGCACATAGCTTTTACAGCATCGGCGGCATATCCGCTAATCTTTGAGGCATCTGCAAAATTCACTTCCGTATTTTTCTCCGGAAAAACTTTATTGTTTGCCTTGAGATATGCATAAATCATTACTGCCATCTGCTCTCTTGTCACTGCTGAATTCGGAGCAAATGTTTTTTCGCTCATGCCTTTAACTATGCTGTTCTTTACAGCCCAATCAACATACGGCGCATAGTACGCACTCTGCTGAACATCTTCAAATTTGCCTTCCGTAAAATCAGCTGTATTCGCCTTTGCCATTCTCCCCAAAACGGTTACAAAACTACCCCTCGTCATCATGGAATCAGGGTCGAATTTACCGTCGCCTACTCCCTTAAAGAGTCCTTTCTCCACAACCAAGCTGATTGGGATTTTTGCCCAGTGCGCAGCGGTATCGGAGAAAACGCCATCCGAAAGCGCAGGCTCTTCAGGAGAAGGCTTATCATTGGAATCCGGTTTTTGAACATCGGTATTATCAGCAACCTGATCGACAGCACCTACTCCCGGAGAACCGCCTCCGCTGCTGATAGTCGTCACCGGATATGTTCCATAATCCGCTTCTCCCTGCACTTTGAGATCAATGGAATTGCCGACAGATTTCAAATCGGCATTAGCAGCATTTCCAACCCAATAAATCATATATGCTCCGAGATATGGAGATGAAACCTTGTGCAGCCATTTCTCGCAGAGCATGCCGGAATCCGTTTTTGCCCAAGCATTAACATTTCCGCCCAGTGCAATATCTTCCGCGTTTTGCCCTGCCGCCAAGACGGTTGCCACGCCCGCACCTGCAGGAGCATTAAAGTTCACATATGTTTCATATTGACCATACGAAGGAACATCATAGTACGCAACTAACAATCCGTTGCAATCCGGATCCGGCTTTACCCAGCTGAAATGAGTGCGCAGCTTATCGGCGATAACGCTGCTTCCAAATGTGTACATCCCCCACTCGGCCAAATCATTCGCTGTCTTAAAACTGCCGCCGGGAACATACATAGCACGGAGATTTTCAACTACATTCTTAACCGATACGGCAAGAGTGATATTCACTTCTTCTCCGTTTGAACTTTCTTTCAGTGTCACAGTCCAATCATCCGAACCGGGAACATTCACCGCGCCCGATACTTCAACATTCCCGTTCAAGTCCGCAATCTGCTCCGGAGTTCCGCGTTCAATCAATTTGGTCAGCGCTTCCTTGATCAACGCCTCATCTACATCCGCAGGATTGTATTTTGTGGAAAAATACAGCTTATTATCCTGCGCATTCAAATACTTAACAAGCTTATCGGCATTGGGGGTCGGTACACCTGCAAACACCACAGCCGAACTCACAAATGCAAACGACAATACCATGGTTAAGCTCAACAATACTGCAAGAAACGAATTAAACTTTTTCATAGTTACCATCTCCTTCTTCAATCAAAAAAACACAACCATACCATTTACATTA
>CAUUCX010000076.1:0-4944 GCA_963543615.1 uncultured Eubacteriales bacterium
TAAGGAAAGCAACTTTACAGAAACTTGGGAAATTTACAAAACAAGATATTAGGGAACTTTGCCCGTCATTAAGTGTAAGTTCGATTGAAGGCTCATTAAGAAAATTGATAGATGAAGGAGAAATAAAAAGAGAAGGTGTAGGTAGAGCTACAAAATATATACGATTAAAGTAGAAATCCCTTAAAAATAGTGGTAATTTAAGGGCAAAGGATAAGATTAAGAGAAAGCATCTACTAAAAAATGTTCATGCTGCAAAGCCGAAAAAGGATACAAGCGTAGCCACCATGGCAAAACGGTGCAGTTGAAAGAAGTCATAAAATCCCGGGCTCGACACCGTCACCGCTCATTTTTTTGCTTGACATTGATATGGTGTGTTGATACAATAATGATAGAGATTGCAACAGGTGAGGCGAATTGCATGGATTTTCTTGTGGCGGTGTAGCTTAGCTGGCTAGAGCGTCCGGTTCATACCCGGAAGGTCGGTGGTTCAAGTCCACTCGCCGCTACCATTAGGGCGCTTAGCTCAGCTGGGAGAGCATCTGCCTTACAAGCAGAGGGTCATAGGTTCGAGCCCTATAGCGCCCACCATTATAGATGTGGCCTGGTAGTTCAGTTGGTTAGAATGCCAGCCTGTCACGCTGGAGGTCGACGGTTCGAGCCCGTTCCAGGTCGCCAATATTTATAATTACAAAATGCAAGATGAATCATGGTGGGTATCGTCAAGTGGTTAAGACCCAGGGTTGTGGCTCCTGTATACGTGGGTTCGAATCCCACTACCCACCCCATTTTTTCAATCGACAGCATGTTGGGGTATGGCCAAGCGGTAAGGCAACGGATTCTGATTCCGTGATGCGCAGGTTCGAATCCTGCTACCCTAGCCATGGCGACATAGCCAAGTGGTAAGGCAGAGGTCTGCAAAACCTTCACCCCCGGTTCAAATCCGGGTGTCGCCTCCAAAATAGAGCTCCGTGAATTTTCACGGAGTTTTTTGTAATAAGAAACCCCGCATTTCACCGCCATTTGCGGAATTTGATATAGGTGTTAATATGATACAAGAAATAAACTTAAAGAAAAAATTGATACAGTGCGCACTCGAATTGGTCGAAGAGGGATTGGTGGTGCGAACATGGGGGAATATGAGTATGCGCATTGATGAGGACACCATGTTGATTACACCCACCGGGAAATCATATGAGCATCTCACAGAAGGTGATATCGTTAAAATGCGCATAAGTACGGGTGAGATTTTGGAAAGTTCCGGATTAAACCCCTCATCGGAGGCACCCATGCATCAAGCCTTTTACCGCATACGAAGTGATGTGAATGTAGTTTTCCACACACATCAAATATATGCTTCGGCACTTAGCTTATCGCCGTTTGAGTTTGAATTGCCTAAGGAAGAAGAGGGGGTATTCGGAGCACCCGTTCTTCCCATATCAAAACACGCGATACCGGGAACTGCAGCTTTGCACCGAAATGTGGAACTTGCTTTACGGGATACGCGGTCAAAAGTTGCGTTGATGGCAAGGCACGGTGTGATCGCCGGAGGGAATGACGAAAATGAAGTGTTTTTCATCCTAAAAAAACTGGAAGCATGGTCTCGCAAAAAATATGAGGAAATTACAGGGCGTGAGGCTTTCATGCGCAGCAGCATATATGACGATATTTCGCCGGAGAGTGATGAGACGGCATTTGTGGACGGTGAGTTTTCGTTGCCGTCATATGACGGAGAATTAAAATATCTGAAAGAGCGAAAATTGATGCCGTATCTTGATGATTTTGCACAGATATGCGGTACGAAAGTAATGGAAAAAAGAGGCAGGGCTTCGGCGCAACTCATGAATCGTGAGATGGCGCTTTGCTTCGGGAGAAACGAGGTGGAGAGCAGGCAAGTGCGTGCGGTACTCGAAAAGAATCTTCGTGCCTGCCACATTGCCGCCGCCCTGCATTCATCTCCGTTGAGTCCGTTTCAGGCTAAAATTATGCGCATTTTTTATCTGAAACATTACTCTAAAAAAGCGTAATTGTGCTGTTTATATCAATAGCGATTATTGTTCGGCATCTCTCAATCCCCGAGACTTGCACCTATTGAATCATGTATCGCAAGTGTGGCACGACTGTCATATGGTGTTGCGCTTTTATTTATCAATATAAGATTGGAGCCGTTAAAATAATTCAACAGACCGGCGGCGGGGTAGACCACCAGCGAAGTGCCGCCCACAATCAAGGTATCAGCTTTAGAAATTGCATCAACCGATTGTGCAAGGATTGCCGGATTTAGTGCTTCCTCATATAAAACCACATCAGGTCTGACCGTATGCCCGCATTTTGTACATTTCGGAACACCGTCACTTTTTACTATAAATTCCAAGTTATATCTTGCATTGCAGTTCATGCAGTAGTTTCTCAGAACGGAGCCATGCAGTTCATATACATTTTTGCTACCGGCTTTTTGATGAAGCCCGTCTATATTTTGAGTGATAACCGCTTTCAGCTTTTTTTCGGATTCCAGCCTTGCAAGCGCGTAATGCGCCGGATTCGGTTCGGCGTTCGGATACAGCATATGTTTTTTATAATACCGATAAAATGTTTCAGGATTTCGCATGAAAAAACTGTGTGAAATAATCTGCTCCGGCGCATATCCGTATTCTTCCTTTGCCGCATATAAACCGTCTTCAGATCTGAAATCCGGGATGGAACTTTCTGTGGAAACACCTGCCCCGCCAAAAAAAACTAAAAATTCGGATTTGTCAATTATTCGCTTTATTCTTTCGTCCAAAACTCTCACCTCCAATGTATGTGCCGTTGTATATGCACCTGTAAGTATTATGTGAACACATGTGAATGCGTATGATAATGTATTGATTGCGTAAATAAATTTTCTTTCATGCATCACCTTTAAATTGATCGCGTGTAGTGTTTTAGGGCATTCAGTTCATCAGCACAAAGATGTTTTGAAAGCATCTCGTAGGCTTTTTTGTGATATGCATTTAAGAATTTTTTCTCATCGTCCGTCAGCAGGTTCGGTAATACCGGATCCAAATCAATAGGGGCGAGTGTGACGGTTTCAAACTCCAAAAACTCTCCCCAAACGGTGCTTTCTCTTAAGCGCACTATCAGCTGGTTTTCAATTCTTATGCCGTGGGAGCCTTCGATATATATACCGGGTTCATTTGTAAGTGCCATTCCGGCTTCCAGCACGGCATTATCGCTATCCGGGTTTGTTCCGTTTTGCTGCCATTTTATTCTTGCCGGTCCTTCATGCACGCTCATCAAGTAGCCTACGCCGTGCCCGGTGCCGCAGCGATAATCCACGCCCGCCTCCCACATAGGTGCTCTCGCAAGTATATCAAGATTTGTGCCTCGACACCCGTGCATGAATACCGCCATAGACAAATCGATCATGCCCTTTAATACAAGAGTATAGTGCAGCTTCAATTCATATGGAATCTCTCCGAGTGAATATGTGCGCGTTATATCCGTTGTCCCCTGAAGGTAATGACCGCCGGAATCAAGCAGATATAAATTCCCCGATTTCAGCTCCGTATTGCTGAAGTCATCGGCAGTGTAGTGCATCATGGCGGCATTTGCGCCGTATGCGGAGATGCTTGCGAAGCTGTCGTCCACAAAATCGGCGTTTTGGCGTCTAAGAGTTTCAATTTTATTCGAGGCATCGATTTCCGTTATCTTTACTTTTGCAGAATCTTCATACAGCCCACCTTTTGGTGCGGTTTCATTTTTATTGCTCGCGGAGTTGAATTCGGATTTCAGCCAATGCATGAACCTAAAGGATGCCACACCGTCCATTTCATACGCTTTTCTGATATTTGCAATCTCCGTTTCGTTTTTTATCGCTTTCATCAGGATTGCAGGATCCTGTGCCGTGATTTTTTTGACTTCTTTCGGGATTTTGCGGTACAGGGAATAATTGATATCCGCACATGAGATGAGCAGGGAAGTATCAGCATTCAGTGTTTCCAATATTGCATATACATCGTTGTATTTCATTGTTTTTACATTGTTTGCTTTGAGATTGGCTTTCATGGCTTCACTCAGCTTTTCTTCATCTATAAACAAAAGCACATCCGTTTTAAGAATTAACGCATATGCCAAAATTACAGGTGTGTATGCTACGTCGGAACCGCGCATGTTGAAAATCCATGAAATTTCTTCAAGTGAAGAGATGAGATGTGCGTTTGCATTTTTGTTTTGCATGAACATGCGTATTCTGTTCAATTTGCTTTCGGTGGATTCCCCGCTATAACATTCTTCGAGGTGAAAGCCTTTGCCTGATGGCAGGGCGGGGCGGTTTTTCCAAATTTCTCCGACTAAATCAAGGTCATATGCTATGCCGCCACCCAAGTTCTCCATGATTTTTTCATATTGAAGTCCTTGTTCTGCTGAAACGGTTCTGCCGTCGAAGCCGAGGAGAGCACCCTCTTGTAAGTTGTTTTCAATAAATTCATCTATAGTTGGAACGTCCTTTTCTGCGGCGCGAAACAATGTCATGCCGCTTTTTTTCAGTTGCTTTTCCGCTTGTATGAAATATCTGCCGTCCGTCCAAAGTCCCGCCATATCCTGTGTTATCAGCACTGTGCCGGCAGAACCGGTGAAGCCGGATATGTATTCACGCGTCTTGAAATAATCACTCACATATTCGCTCTGGTGAAAATCATCGGATGGAACGATGTATGCCGCAATGCCGCGTTCGCGCATTAGCTTTCTAAGTGCTGTTATTCTTTCAATATGATTCATTTCTCAAGTCCTCCTCCGGGTCTTATGCGTACACACCTATAGTATGAGCATTATACTCTGCCGCAGCAAACTGTCATATGACCGGCATGCACATCGGCGATCATATATGTACAATTATATAGCAGGTAGGTACAGTATAACACGCTTTTTAAGCAAAATGTCTTTGATTTGGCTTGACACCGTCAAAAC
>CAUUCX010000077.1:0-4939 GCA_963543615.1 uncultured Eubacteriales bacterium
GGTTCCTTTATGGAATTTTTATTTCTACTTGCGACAATTTATTTTACAACTCGCCTTAAGTTTTTCGCTTTTTCGTCTTGACGGATATTTGCGAAAACGATGAATTTACGATAGAATAAAACCTGCTGAATGAAATTTAAAAATCTGTAGGGGAAGCATATATCATGGAAACGATTATAAGCAGGAAAAGAGGCATGCTATATGTTATTTTGGCAACGCTCTTTTGGGGTTTTATGGGAATAAGCAGCCGTTGGCTCAGCCAATTCGGATTATCGTATGCAAATATCTCATTTGTGCGATGTATTTTGGCGGCATCATCATTCAGCATATATTCTTTCTTGAAAAACAGGCAGGCATTCAGAGTTGATTTTATAAGCCTTGCCGTAATATTCGTATTCGGGATATTTTCAATCGCCTTGGGCTTTATATTCTATTCCGCTTCCGTAGAGCGAATTCCAATTGCAATCGCCACGGTACTAATGTTTTCAAATCCGATATGGGTATCACTTTACAGTGCCATATTGTTCCGTGAACGTCTGACAAAAAAAACGGCGATGATCATATCTTCCAGCATACTCGGCTGCCTGTTGCTAATGGATGTCTTTTCAACGGGCGCATCGAATCTTGATATAATCGGCGTTTTGGGCGGTATCGGAAACGGCATGACATTTGCATCACAAATCGTCATACCGCGTTATTTCAAGCATCGCTTCACATCGGATACCATGATATTGTACGGTTTTTGGTGTGCCACCTTATTTTTGTTGTTGATAGCGAAACCCTACGAGATAATCCAACTCATACAAACCACTGACAAACCGTTTTTTCTGATCATCAATCTTCTCGTCATCGGAATTATCTGCACCGTTTTCGCAAATACATTCTACATCAAATCCGCGGAACACCTCAGTACAACCACGACCAGCCTCATGGTTTCTCTTGAACCGGTATTCGCCACAATTTTTGCCTTTATTATATTTGGAGAAGTTATAAAAGGTCTGCAATTGCTCGGCGGGGGTATAGTGATTTTGTCAATACTGTTCTTGGTTTTGACTTCACGTTCCCAACATTAAATCTATGTGACATTGGGGATTCACCTGTGGATTTTTGAAGCTGGCTTTCATATAATGTAGGGCGGTATGGAATTGAGTTTAGGCTTGCACAGGCTTTGTACTTCCGCATTTTGCAAGTGAGTGTGAAAACAATTCGGAAAAAGCGGAATAAACTGAAAGGGGAAATCATGTTGTTTGGAAATCGTATTCATTTCCGTGCCCTTTTAAGGGCGTTTTTTATAGCGATAGTCATCACTATTTTGTTCGCGTGTCTTTGTTCAACTCAAAACGATGTGTTCGCGGGAACCGACAAAGTTCGTATACTGATTGACGGCCGTGTGATCACATCGGACAGCCCGCCGGAAATTAAAAATAACAGGACTATGGTTCCTATTCGCGCCATTTCAGAGGGGCTGGGTTATGATGTGAAGTGGAATCCGGTTGAATATACGGTGATAATAACGAAGACGGATAAGAATGCGCAGAAATTGGTGGGCGTTGCCATAAACAGCGATATAGTAATGATTGACGGAAAGGCGCACAAGATAGATGTAAAACCCTATATAAAAATGCCTGAAAACAGAACTATGGTTCCGCTGCGCGTGATTTCCGAAGCCATGGATTGTAAGGTCGACTGGAACGGAACGAGCAGAACGGTCAGCATAAGCACAATGAAATCCGAGGGGAGCGATGATGCCGACAATTCCAATAATAACGGCAATAATAGCGGCGACAACAATGAGACTAAACCGAATGCAAATTCCGATGTGCCTACCGTGCCGGAGAATTACCATCCCTATGCGGACGGCAAATTGATAGTCGCTCTCGATCCGGGACATGGAAAAAACACTCCGGGGAAGCGCAGTCCGGACGAATCGCTGCGTGAATATGAATTTAACAGAGCGGTCGCCTATAGGGTGCGTGATTTATTGACGGCACAGGGTATCACTGTAATTATGACGGTCCCCGACGATGATCTTAATGATGTGCCGCTCAGGAAGCGCACCGATATAGCAAATGCTGCCGATGCCGATGTCTTTGTGAGTTTCCATGCCAATGCCTTAAAGAACACATGGACCGAACACAGAGGTTGGGAGATTTACTACAAACCGAATGACAGTTTTTCCAAAACATTGGCAAAACATATTAAATCCGCTTCATATCCCACCCACGGCGAGGGGATCGGTATCCCGTTTCGCGGAATAAAGACGGCAAAATTCTTCGTAATACGCCACACGAAGATGCCTGCCGTGCTTATTGAGCACGGATTTATGACAAATGAAATCGAATGTGAATTATTGAAAACCGATGAATTCAGGGATAAGGTCGCTAATGCGGATGCAAAAGGAATTATGGATTTCATATATTCATTTAAGGACAAGCCTATTGAGGAATCATAAGGTCGAAAAATGCCGGCAAAGGATTGATGTGAATGCGATTTCAGCAATTTGCCGGCTTGATTTGATTTTATATACGGCTTGATTTTTTAACTTATTTTTTATGTGCCAGAATCAATTTCTCCAGTTCATGGAGGATTTCGGATTCGGGCACTTTTTTTATTATCTCGCCTTTGGAAAAAATCAAGCCTTCCGCAGTTCCGCAGGCGACCCCGAGGTCCGCCCCGCGCGCCTCGCCCGGTCCGTTTACGGCGCACCCCATAACTGCGACGCGCAATCCGAGGGGCAGACCTCGGAGCCTTCGCTCGCGCACCAATTCCGGAATCCGAGCCTCAAGCTTCGCTGCGAGCGCAGGCAAATCGACCCTCGTCCTTCCGCAAGTCGGACATGAAATCAGGTCGATGGTCGCCTCCCTCACGCCGCTCGCCTCCAATATACTGCGAGCGGCCTCGACTTCCTCAACCGGATTGCCCGTAAGCGACACCCGCACTGTATCGCCTATTCCCTCAAGCAACAATGCACCTATACCCACCGCAGATTTTACAATCGCGCGGGTGCCGCTCCCCGCCTCGGTCACACCGACATGAAGCGGATAGCTCGACTGCGCCTTCGCCAATCTGTACGCCTCATAATTCAGGCGCACATCTGAAGATTTCATTGAAATCACAATATCGGAAAAACCGAACCGCTCCAGCCGCTCCGCGTTAAGAAGTGCCGATTCCGCAAGAGCCGCCGGCACCACTCCGCCGTATTTTTCCAAAATCTCGCGTTCAAGCGAACCCGAATTCACTCCAACTCGAATCGGTATTCCCGCCGCGGCCGCGGCATTTGCAACTTCTCGAATCCTGTTTTCCGAACCGATATTGCCCGGATTTATCCTTATCTTATCGGCTCCCCGCTCTATCGCAAGCAAAGCCAGTCTATAGTCGAAATGTATATCCGCAACCATCGGAATCGAAAACCCTCGAGCCCCGAGTTCGGATTTGATTTTGCCGAATGCTTCTCCCGCCGCCGCATCGGGTACTGCAAGCCTAACGATCTCGCAACCCGCAGATGCCAAATCCAAAATTTGCGCCGTAGTAGCCGCCACATCACGCGTATCCGTATTAGTCATGGATTGTATGCTCACGGGAGCTCCCCCGCCTATCTGCACACCGCCGCACATAACCGATCTAGTCATATAACACCTCGTCGCAGCCTGTTGCGGTTGCGAAAACTCAAATAAATCAACCTCGATTGAGTATAAATCTTCCTATATCATTCCATGTAACGTAAATCATCAGGGCGAACAATAATGTGATCCCCAACAAATTTATCTTCATCTCCAAGCTCTCACTGAGCCTGCCCCTGCTTATTGCGCGGATAATCAGAAACAGCAACCGCCCTCCGTCAAGAGCCGGCAGCGGCAGCATATTGACAATCGCCAAATTCAAACTTATCAACGCCATTATATAAAAAACATACTGCAATCCCATTGAAGCGGAATCATTTACAACATACGCGATCCCCACCGGTCCCGACAATTCTTTTGCCGAAACCTCTCCGCTCACAAGCTGTCCCAGCACAAGATACATAAACTTACCCATATCCGCCGTGGATTTCACCGCATACGCGGAAGCCTTTAGCGGATTCCTCGTCAGCTTGCTTGTTATGCCTATGATTTTTCTGCCGTCGCGCTCGACCGTAGCGGTTGTAAAAATCATTTCACTGCCGTTGCGCAGCACTTTTATATCCACGGTTTCGGAATCCGAAATGAACTTCGCAAAATCTTTCCATTCCCTAACCCTCTTGCCGTCTACAGCCACTATTTTATCTCCCGGCTTTATCCCTGCGAGCTCTGCCATACCTCCATCGCTATCACTAACAGTGCCTATGACCGTTGTCGGCATTCCGGTATAAATAAAAATCCCCAGCATGATAACGATCGCCGTCAAAAGATTCATAAATGAACCTGCAACCAGAATCTTCGCTCTGACCGGCGCGGACTTTTTAGTAAATGAACGGGCATCGTCGGACTCCTCATCCTCACCCTCCATACTGCAAAATCCCCCGATCGGGAATATGCGCACGGAATACTCGGTTTCACCTTTCTGTTTTTTCCAAAAAGCCGGGCCCATACCTATTGCAAACTTGTTAACCTTGACTCCCGATGTCTTTGCCGCTATAAAATGCCCAAGCTCATGCAAGAACACAAGAACGGTCAAGATCACGACCGTATACACCACCATTTTAATCATAAAAATACCCCCCTATCTCTAAAATGTGCGTAAACTCATAAAATCACATATCAAAATCCGTCTGTGAGAAGCGATACAGCCGCACGCGCTTCAACATCAATTTCAGCTATATCCTCTATCTCGTAATCATGCGCCGGAATATACCCGCTCATAAATTCCTGTAGCACATGTGATATCTTCCAAAATTCAAGCCGCCCTGCAAGCAATTCCGAAACCAGATATTCATTTGCACCGTTCAGTGCAATCGCCGCCG
>CAUUCX010000078.1:0-4894 GCA_963543615.1 uncultured Eubacteriales bacterium
CGCTTATAACTTATTTTATTATTTTCAATTCATACGACTGCATGACTTCTTTTATCAATTTTTCAATATCCAATTTGCTCTCGGATTCTTCAATCTCCTTGAGTTTCGGTTTTGTAAGCGGATGTTTCGGCAAAAAAACCGTACAGCAATCTTCATACGGTCTTATCGATATATCATAGGTGCCGATATCTTTTGCCTTGTCCATTATCTCCACCTTGTCGAGTCCGATCAGCGGTCGCATAACGGGAAGGGTTGCCACGCTATCGGTAACCACGATCGATTCCGCCGTTTGGCTTGCAACCTGTCCCAAATTTTCTCCTGTAATGAGCATCATGGCGTGATTTTCCCTTGCGATTCTTTCCGCAATTCTGACCATAAAGCGCCTTAAAATTATAATCATTTCCTCCTGCCTGCAATACTTTGCAATCGCCTCCTGTATGGGCAGCACATTAACGGCATGGAGCTTCATTGATGATGTATATTCGGTCAGTTTTTCTGCCAAATCCACAACTTTATTCATGGCGCGCTCACCGGTATAAGGATATGAATGAAAATGGACTCCCTCGATTTTCATACCCCTTTTCGCCATAAGCCAGGCGGCAACGGGGCTGTCGATACCGCCTGAAAGCAGCACCATGCCTCGTCCGTTTGTTCCGGCAGGAAGTCCTCCTACCGATTCATATTTATCACGGAATATATATGTATTATCCCGTCTCAACTTCACATTAAGCAGGCAATCGGGATCGTGAACATCCACTTTCAAGTTCTTGCAATACTTTAGAATTGCGGCACCTATCTCCTTCGATATTTGCGGTGAGGTAATCGGAAAAGCCTTATCGACCCTGCTGCTCTCAACCTTGAATGTCTTTATCCCCTCATCTTCCATAAGTCCGCACATGTATTTTGCAGCGGTATCCGAAATATTCTCCATCGTTGAATCGCACACTATGATGGGTGAAACGGAAGCTATACCGAACACCTTCCCCACCCTGTCCAATATGAACTGCTCTGAAAATTCCTCATCCGCATATATGAAAATCAAACCGTCGGATTTTTCTATCTTGAGCTTATTTTTATCGCAATCGCTGAACCTCGCCCTCAAATTTTCAATCAATATTCTTTCAAAATACGGTCTGTTCTTCCCTTTTAATGCAACCTCACCATAGCGAGCTATAAAAATCTTTTCCATGAAATCCTTTCCCATTCTAATACAAATCCACCCTGCAGTTAATGTGCCGCCCATAAAGTATACGCTGAAGCCGAGACTGCTATCGCAATCTCTTGACCCCCTGCTGTAATTTATCCATTACATATTCTATCTCGGAAAAATCGTTGAAATGCCCGAAGCTGAATCTTATTGCGCTGTCTATCCTTTCATTTGAAAGCCCCATCGCCGTGAGCACATGACTTTTGCGATTTGACTTTGAACTGCACGCCGAACCCGTTGAAATGTATATCCCGTCCTGCTCCAAAACATGTAGAAGCACCTCCGCTTTAACCCCCATAAATGAAAGATTGAGTATATACGGAGAAGAATCCTCCATTGAACCGTTCAAGATCACATCATCTATCCGATCAAAAATAGCCGCGGCAAAATTCTTCTTGAATTTTTCGGCTTTTGCATACTCGTTGTTCAATGCTGCGCATGCCTTCTCTACCGCTGCCGCAAATCCCGTTATTGCAGGCACATTTTCCGTTCCCGATCGCAGCCCATTTTCCTGTCCGCCGCCTAAAATCAATGCGGGAATGCTGTAATCATCTTTAACGAATAAAGCGCCTATCCCCTTCGGTCCGTGTATTTTATGAGCGCTGACACTGATTGCATCCGCAAATTCTAAAAATTCAATATTTTCTTTCATAAAACCCTGCACCATATCGGAGTGGAGCGGAATCTTGTAAGAACGATTTTTATTTGCGCGTTCCTTGATGCGATAAATTTCCTCAAGTGGAAATATCGCACCCGTTTCATTGTTCACCCCCATAACGGAAATCAATATAACGTTCTCATCTATCGCCTCTTCAAGCTCAATGAGATTTATCCGTCCGGTCTTATCAGGATTCAGATATACTATTTCAAAACCCTCGTTTTGCAGTTTTTTACAGCACTCCAATACGGCAGGATGCTCAACGGAAGTTGTTATGATTTTATTCCCCCGCCTTTTACCCTTTGCGGCAAAACCGAACAGAGCCATATTGTCCGCCTCCGTACCGCCTGAAGTAAAATACAATTCATGCGGCTTCGCACCGATTGATGAAGCAAGTATCTTCCGCGCATTTTTCACGCCGTTTTCGGCTGTAAGTCCCATACTATGCAGTGAAGACGGATTCCCGTAAAACTCCTCCGCATATTTTATCATCGCTTCGCTCACACAAGAATATTGTCTGGTTGTCGCGCTGTTATCCATGTAAACCATTATATTTTAACTCCCGACTTGTTTATTTATATCACTGTCTTCGCCCATTTTTTACTGCGATAACGTCTATACGTAATGAAAACTTCTAAAGCATCCCCTATCGATACAATCAATAAAGCGAGATATATCGGGAAATTCAGCAAAACCACCGCCGCCAACGCCAGTAAAATTTTGATCAGCAAATTTATTACAATTTCCACAATCATGCAATAGAAGGTGTCGCCGCCCGCCCTCAAAATTCCACAAATATATATATACGACATGGCTTTAGGAATCAATGCAAGACTCCATGCTTTTATAGTAAGAACCAGTATTTCAGTGGTTTCAGGGCTAAAATCGTATATCCCCGCAATAGGTTTGCTCGTTAAAAACAAAATCACCGCCAAAATAAAAGATATTACCCATGAGGTTTTTAGGACCATTTTTGAATAATCATGCGCTCGCTCAATTTCCTTGCGCCCGAGTGCTTCCCCTATCAATACGAGCGATGCATTGCCGATGCCGAAATAAGCTGCCATAAACATCTGCCCCACTACATTTGCCACCTGTATTACCGCCAGCGCGGAAACGCCGATTATCCCATATATCGCAAAAATACCGGCGGTCGCAACGGACCACGCGCTTTCATTTATCACAACCGGCATAACTGTGCGCATCGTAGAAGAAAATGTCGCAAAATCGTAATTTATAAGCTCTCTGAATTTTGCCCTGAACGGATGATCCTTGCTGTTATATATATATATGAGCAGGGCAAGCAATTCTATCAAACGGGCAATTACCGTAGCCACCGCCGCGCCTCTGACCCCTAATTCAGGGAAACCGAATTTCCCGAATATCAAGCAGTAATTCAAGAAAGTGTTTACAGCCAATGCCGATGCATTAACGGCAGTTGCGACTTTCAACTTCTGAATTGCACGTGAATTGAAAGTTATCGCAAAAGAGAAAGCGAAGAGAAAATACGACGGACATATAGTCCTCAAATATTCCGCGCCCACAGCGATAACATGCGGATCTCTTGAAAAAATAGAAATTATCCTGCTCGGAAAAAAGATCGCAATCGCAACAAAAATCAGAGAAAGCACGGCACCGGTCAAATATTCAATACCCAGCACCTTGCGTATATTTTTTATATCCCTGACTCCCCAATACTGCGCGGTAAAGACGGTCGCTCCGCTATACAGCCCGTAACATGTTACCACATATATGCCGAACATCTGATTGGCAGCCCCCACGGCAGCCAGCTCCGCCTCTCCTACAAAGCCTATCATCAATGTATCAATGAGATTTAAGCTTATCGCTACAACCTGCTGAATAATGATAGGGATTGCGATGGTGAGCAATCGTCTGTAAAAATTATTTTTTTCTTCATTTGCTCCAAATATATTCATAAAAATATCCTCAATATCATGGCATTTTCGATAGCATATAATCATATTTGCCAATACTCTGCGCCTCGCATGCCCCGTGAAAACAACAACTCCCCATGCATTGGGGAGTTAGTAAGAATCATGAGTATATCATCAAAACTTATTTAGCAATTTCTATTGCTCTGGTTTCTCGCACCACATTTATCTTAATCTGCCCCGGATATTCAAGTTCATTTTCGACGCGTTTCGCAATCTCCCTGGCAAGCATTACAACCTCGCTGTCCTTTACGGATTCAGGTTTTGCGATAATTCTTATCTCTCTGCCCGCCTGTATAGCATAGGAATAATCAAAAGCAATAGTCTGAAACGCAAAATTATAAACAGATTCAAGGCTATAGGAATAACTTTCAAGTGTTTCCACACCCGGCGTCGTATTGGCTATATTTTCAAGCGATTCAAGGCGTTTGATATAAGTTTCAAGGGTTTCCCTCCTGGCACCGGGACGAGCGGCGGAAAGCGCATCTGCAGCGGCAATCAATACCGCCTCCATACATTTCGGCTCGTAATCGCCGTGATGCGAAGCCATTCCGTCTATAACCGCTTCCGATTCCTTGTATCTGCGTAAAACCTCAATGCCTATATCAACATGCGTTCCTTCTTTTTCATGGTCAAGCGCCTTTCCTATATCATGCAAAAGCCCCGCCCTTTTTGCGAGCTTAACATCAAGCCCCAGCTCACCCGCCATAAGTCCTGCAAGAAAAGAGACCTCAATCGAATGATTAAGAACATTCTGCCCGTAAGATGTCCTGTATTTTAGACGACCGAGCAGCTTTACAAGCTCCGGATTGAGATTGTGAATACCCAGTTCAAAGGTCGCCTGTTCACCCGCCTCTTTTATCGAATTCTTGACTTCCTTTTCGGCTTTGGCAACCATTTCTTCAATTTTTGCAGGATGTATGCGACCGTCAACTATCAATTTCTCAAGCGCTATTCTTGCAATTTCCCTCCTCACGGGGTCAAATCCGGAGAGAATTACCGCCTCGGGTGTATCGTCAATTATGAGATCTATCCCCGTAAGAGTTTCAATAGCTCGTATATTTCTTCCCTCTCTGC
>CAUUCX010000079.1:0-4848 GCA_963543615.1 uncultured Eubacteriales bacterium
ATTTCTAACATTTACACATCGAAAACGGTTGGAGCTGCATAATGGGGTTTCGGTCTCATGTGCGGCTTCAGCCGTTTTGGAAAGCCGCTGTTTGAAATTTATATTTCCGAGAGGAGGAAAAATAGATGAAGGCAATATTCACGGTGTTAGGACTGATTTGCGCCGGTATAGGCGCGATCGGTGTGATTATCCCCGTGCTTCCGACGGTGCCATTTTTGTTGCTTGATGCAATACTGCTTGCAAAAGGATCGTAAAAATTCAACAACTGGTTTGTAAATACTAAATTATATAAAAACAATTTAGAGGATTTTGTAAAAACGCGCGGTATGACAGCTCCACAAAAAGCCAAGGTGCTTGCAATCGCTTCCGTCATGTTGCTTGCGGCATTTTTCATATGCCCTTCCAATATAGGCAAGGGAGTTATAGTGGGGGTAATTATAGTTAAATATTACGTCTTTTTAGTTCGAATAAAGACGATAAAGCAATGCAGATAGGAGGGAAAGTTGTGCATAGAAAGTTTTTCAAGCGAAAGTTTTTTATATTATCTGTCCTCGTATGTATTTGCATGACAATTATGCAGAGCGCCGGTGCGGAGAATCTGAAAGCGGAGGAATTGAAAGACGGCACATATACCGTAAATATCGCCTTGTGGCATCAATTTATGGATAAACCGTCGATGGGCAATAAGGGGATAATTCCGGAAGCCGAGCTTGAGGTAAAAGACGGCAAGGCAACCATGTTTATCGAAACACAGATAATACAAGTGACCGGGATTACCGCCTCTGTGGTGTCTTTTTTCAATTTCAATGAAGAGAAACAGGATTTTACAAAGGCGGAAGCACATGCATATAATTTCGAGATTGACGGTCAAAAACGTCCCAAGATATTTCTCTTTCCAATAAAGCCCGGCAGTGAATATTACAGATGTATGGTCGATCCGAAAGTAGAAGTGATGGGGGATAAACCGATAGAAGCCAGGCTCAAAGTTGATTGGAGCAGTCTCAAAC
Source organism: uncultured Eubacteriales bacterium (assembly GCA_963543615.1). Taxonomy (GTDB): domain Bacteria; phylum Bacillota; class Clostridia; order Peptostreptococcales; family Anaerovoracaceae; genus CAUUCX01. Next base: position 1,008 of record CAUUCX010000079.1, read on the forward strand.
TTGTAGAAAAAAGTCTAAAGCAGGAAATAATAGATGAGAACGCGGAAAGCGATATTTTGGCGAAATTGGAACTGCAAAAGCAGGAGCAGGAAGCGCTTGCAAATTCGGATGGAACGGTGAAAGAAAAACATGAGATTTTACCGGTTGTTCCCGTTGAAAGTGGCGCGAGTATGAGCGAAATCGGGACAGGAATCATAGGAAGACCCGGGCCATCCCTCTCCGCAATGCCTGTAATCGATCCTGATGGAGGTGTTGCCGGTGAGGTCGGAGATATCGATCCTGTTGATTTCAGCCGGACAACGGAATCAGCAGATGATGAAAGCAGCGTTGCGGCTTCTTCCGCAAAGAAAGCTGCAGCGGAAGAACGCAGGGGAATAATTTTAGGGATTTTGTTGTTCATTGTGGCATTGATTGCGGCGAGTATCGCTGTAATAATCGTATTTTTAAGAAAGATAATTAAAGAAAAAAACAGAGCTGCATACCTCGATATATTTGAAGGAGAACTGGAGATATGATTGTTAATACGAAAAAAGCGGCATTGAGAAAAATGCTTCTCTCTTTATTCGTAATCATTTTGCTCATCACATCATTTGCCCCCGCATATGCCGGCACGGTTGAGATCGCATATATGACGCCGCATTACAGACATCCCGTTACGGGTGTGATAGAGGATTCCGGACAAAATGAGGGAATAGGTCAGGGGATGACTGAAAGCGTATTGTTTCCGCAGGCGCTTGTCGAAACCGATGATCAGGGGCGAATATACATTACAACCAGAAACAAATTAGCGCAGCATATAACGTCCATGAAATTTGCCGTACAGAAAAGAGGCGGTAAGGGATATACGCCGGTATCTTATCAGGTTACCAAAACGGGAGCGGATTTTAAGGATACCAGGTTTCAAATACCTTCAAAGAATTCGATTATAAGAATGGAGTTCTATGTCGAGCCGATGGGCAGAACGGTAATTTTTTACGGTTCAATGGGAAAGCTCGTAAGAGGCAATACGGATTTTAAGGTTTTCGTTAACACGAATACGGCTTCAGGCGTTGTGCAAAATGTTCAACCGTCTTCAACGGGAAATGCGCAGTCGGCGGCAGTGCCCGTGCTTACGGATTTGCCGGAATCGAGCGAAACGGGGGTAGCGGATGATGATGGAAACACTCAATCGCCACTGCAAAATACGATGGAAGCGGGAAAAACCATCGGATTCGATCACGGTCTGCTTACCAAGAACAGCCCTGAAATAAAGGCATTGCTCGGCAACGATGATGATAAAAAGGATATGCGAAAATCCGATGCGCCCTATGGAGAGATGACAAAATTCATGCTTCATGTTTTGGCTGTCATCATAGGTATATTGGTGTCGGCGCTTGTGCTGTGTGCGGTAGCCATGCCGATATGCTATAAGTTGCTTAAAGACAGGAACATCAGAAGGGAGGAAATGCTATATGCGAAAGAGGAGAGATTCAAAAAAATGCAAAACGATTGCAAATAGATTCGTTGTGGCAATGATAATGATGCTTCTTCTGCCTGCCTGCCTGATGACGGGCTGCGGGGATAGTGACAAATCCGACAGAAAGAGCAATATAAACAATTTGGGGGATTCTCCGAGAGTTATAGCCACATCTTTATCCATTGCGGAAATAATGGCAAAGTTGGATATGGATCTGATAGGGATATCCGATACAAAATTGGGGAAGATCCCTAAACGCTATAAGGATGCGACTCGTGTGGGGCTCCCGATGAATCCCGATATGGAAATTATAAAATCCTTGGAACCGGATTTGGTGTTAAGTCCTGCCAGTCTCATTGCGGATCTTGCGCCGAAATACGAAAAACAGGGGATAGAATACGGCTTTCTCAATATGAACAGCGTGGAGGGTATGTACAAGAGCATTGACGATTTGGGGCGTATTCTTCACAGGGAGAAAGAAGCAAAGGCGCTACGCGATGAATATGAGAGCTTTTTAGCGGATTACAATAAGAAACACAAGAATAGTGAAAAACCGAAAGTGCTGATGTTGATGGGTTTCCCCGGTTCATATGTGGTTGCAACGGATAAATCATACATGGGGAGTCTCGCAAAGATGGCGGGGGCGGAAAATGTCTATGCCGACGAGGCTGAACAGTTTATCAATGTGAGCGTTGAGGATATGCTCAAAAAAGAACCGGATATAATACTGCGAGGCTCGCATGCGATCCCCGATGAAGTAAAGGAGATGTTTGCAAAGGAATTTGCGACTAACGATACATGGAAAAATTTCGGGGCCGTCAAGAATGGCAGAGTGTATGATTTGGATTATAATCTCTTCGGGATGAGCGCAAAATTCAATTATCCTGAAGCACTTGAAGCATTGGAGGAGATATTATATGGGAAAGTTGCTGAATAAGAAGAAAGCTGCAAGGACTATATCCCGCACTCGGATTACAGTTGCATTCATATTGATAGTTGTACTCATAATCATTACATTCATTGCATCGCTTATGAGCGGGAGCATAGACATAAGCATTAAAGAGATATTTGACAGCCTGTTCGGTGAGATGAGTCAAAATGCAGGGGTGGTATATGATGTGCGCCTGCCCAGATTGCTGATAGCTTTGCTTGCAGGTGCGGCACTTGCCGTTTCGGGCACATTGTTGCAGGCGGTCATGAAGAACCCGCTCACGGATCCCGGGATTATAGGGATATCCTCGGCAGCGGCACTGATGGCAGCGATAATAAGCGGATTTTTCCCCATGTTGTTTTACAGTATTCCCATCTTTGCACTCATGGGCGGTGTAATTGCATATCTTCTGATATATGCGATAGCATGGGACGGTGGGGTGCAACCGGTAAGATTGATATTGGTCGGCGTTGCCCTCAATTTGATTTTTATGGGTCTCACACAGGCGATTTTGTCTTTTGGCGGCGGCGGAGCAAATCTCACACAAACGCAGTCGATAGTCAACGGCAGCATTACGCAGAAAACATGGTCGGATGTGAGACTGTTGGCAGGGTATACGAGTATTGCTCTTATACTGGCTGTTCTCGTATTCAGGAAATGCAATTTATTGCTGCTCGATGACAGGACGGCGCGCGGTCTTGGTGTTAATGTCGATAGAGACAGATTTATGGTGGCGATGATAGGTATTGTTCTGGCTTCCGTGGCAACCTCAATAGTGGGGCCGATAGGCTTTGTAGGCTTGTTGGTGCCGCATATCGGCAGAATGATTGTCGGCGCGAGGCACGGGGCGCTCATTCCTTTTGCGGCACTTGCAGGGGCATGGCTTCTTCTCTTCTCCGATACGGTCGGCAGGTTGATTGCGTATCCGTTTGAAATTCCGGCAGCGATTCTCATGTCGATCATAGGCGGGCCGTTCTTTATCGTGCTGCTCAAGATAGGAGGTAGGGATTATGGAAGTTAAGCATCTCACATTCAGCTACGGTGAAAATAAAATATTGAATGATATAAGTTTGGGCTTCAAGGAAAACGCTATAACTACGCTCCTCGGTGCAAACGGCAGCGGAAAGACCACATTGTTCAACTTGTGTACTAAAAACCTGAATCCGGATAGAGGAATGATTATGATAGGCAGAACAAATATATTCGACATAAACCAGAAGAAATTTGCCGAGCAGGTTGCAATAGTGCATCAACAGAATCGCATCATGGGAGATATAAATGTTCGTCAGCTGGTCAGCTACGGGCGAACTCCGTATATGAAACTGATGCGGGGATACAGTACCGAAGATAATGATGCCATAGATTGGGCTATAGAGGTTACGGGGCTCGGAGATATCAGTGATAAACCCATTGGAGCGCTTTCCGGCGGGCAGCGCCAGCGAGTGTGGATAGCG